>CAZXLZ010000107.1:0-1510 GCA_964642045.1 uncultured Clostridiaceae bacterium | reverse complement strand
TTGCTACATTTAAGCCATTTTCCCTAGCTATTTTCCTTATTTCATCTTTATCCTTAAAATCCCCTAGAGGAAAAATAATATATTCTAAAAGCTCCTTTGGAATGCTCCATAAAACATAACTTTAATCTTTCTTTCCAGCATTTGATTTTTTTAAAACCCATCTTTTATACTTATCACTATATTCAGTTTTTGCATAATGACCTGTGGCAATATATTTGCAGCCAAGCTCCCTCGCCTTTTCAGCCATAAACCCAAATTTCATATACTTATTACATTCTATACATGGATTAGGTGTTTTAGCAGCTAAATAAGAGGCTATAAAATTATCTATTACTTTTGATTTAAAAAGCTTTTCACAGTTATATGTAAAATGTGGAACATTTACTAATTTACATACATTTTTAGCATCAGAAAACGCATCATTATTACAGCAGCTCCCATTTTTATACATTTCAAGGCTTGTCCCAATTACTTCATATCCATTATTTTTAAGGAGCAGCGCTGCAACTGAGCTATCTACTCCACCACTCATACCGAGTAATACTTTTTCCATTATTATTTTTCCCTTCTTAAATAACTAATATTACTGATTTTTATCTTCTTTTTTATTTAAAATATCCTCTAAAGTATGCCATGCAAGAAGTGCGCATTTTACTCTTGCAGGCATATTGGATATATTTTTGAAAGCTATTGCATCTTCTAACTTTTGAAGCTCTTTTTCATCTTTTATATCTCTTTTTATCATACTTATAAACAGGCTCACTATTTCTTTTGCCTCATCTACACTTTTTCCTATTAATGTATCAATCATAATTGATGTAGATGCCTGAGAAATAGCACATCCATGTCCAGTAAATCCCATATCCTCAATTATATCATCCTTTAGTTTAATCTCAAGAGTTATTTCATCACCACAATTTGGATTATTTCCTAAATGTGAGCATGTAGGACTGTCTATTTTTCTTTTGTTATATGAACTCATACTATGTTCCATTATTAAGTCATTATATACCTCATTTAAATTATCCATATTTTACCCTTTCTATTTACCTATTTATGTATTTAGAAAACATATCGTAAGCTTCCTTAAGCGCTGTTATAAGTCTATCTATATCCTCTTTAGTATTATATATATATATACTTGCTCTACATGTTGAATCTATATTAAGATATCTAAGAAGTGGCTGAGCGCAGTGACTTCCTGACCTAATACACACGCCTAAAGAATCTAAAATACTTGCCACATCATGACTATGTACACCATTTATATTAAAAGATACTGTGCTAGAATGATTCTTTCTATTTTTAGTCATATATAATGTTATAAAATCAAGTTTTGATAGTTCATCTATCATATAGACTATTAGATTTTTTTCAATTTTTCCAATATTTTCATATCCTATTTCTTCTATATAATCAATAGCAGCTGAAAGTCCTACTGCTCCTTCTACATTTTGCGTTCCTGCTTCAAACCTATTTGGAAGTGATGTAAATGTAGTTTTGTCTTCAT
>CAZXLZ010000106.1:0-1583 GCA_964642045.1 uncultured Clostridiaceae bacterium | reverse complement strand
TTTAAAGCAATAGAAATGGAAAGTCGTAAGGAGGTGCTATCTAAAATATGAAAATTAGAGAAAGATTAAGTGGTAATGAAGCTGCCGCTACTGCTATGAAACAAATAAATCCTGATGTAGTTGCTGCCTACCCTATAACACCTTCTACTGAAATACCTCAGTACTTTTCAAATTTTGTAACAAATGGCACTGTAACTACTCATTTTATACCTGTTGAAAGTGAACATAGTGCTATGTCTGCTTGTATCGGAGCAAGTGCTTCTGGTGCAAGAGTTATGACTGCTACATCATCACAAGGACTTGCACTTATGTATGAAATGCTTAATATTGCAAGTGGACTTAGACTTCCTATTGTACTTTGTGTTGCAAATAGAGCTCTTTCTGCCCCACTTAATATTCACAATGATCATTCAGATAGTATGGGTGTTCGCGATTGTGGATTTATCCAACTTTATTCAGAAAATAACCAAGAAGTATATGATAATGTAATTATGGCAGTAAAAATAGCAGAAAAATGTAAAATTCCAGTTATGGTTTGTTTTGATGGATTTATAACATCACACTCTATTGAAAATATTGAACTCTTAGAAGATAAAGATGTTAAAAAATTTATTGGTGAATATATGCCTGATGAATATTTATTAGATGAAAAAAGAAATATTTCTATTGGACCTTTAGATATGCAAAAAGATTATTTTATCCATAGAAAAAAATTAAGTGAGGATATGGCTTTATCATACAAAATAATTGATGAAGTATATGATGAGTTCTATAAAATATCAGGCAGAAAATATGAAAGAGTTGAAGGCTATATGATGGATGATGCTATTTACTCTATTGTTGCACTTAATTCCACAGCAGGTACTATAAAATGCTGCGTTGATAATTTAAGAAAAAAAGGTATAAAAGCTGGAGCTCTTAAACCTAGATGCTTTAGACCTATCCCTTCAAAAGAACTGGCTGATATGTGTAGAAATTTAAAATCAATAGCTATTCTTGATAAGGCAGACAGTATAAATGGTAGATCAGGACCTCTATTTACAGAAGTAACTTCATGCCTATATGAAAATTCTTTAAATATACCAGCAGAAAATTATATATATGGACTTGGAGGATTTGACACTACTGACCAAGATATTGAAAATGTATATAATGATTTAATAAAAATAGCAAAAGATAACAAAGCTTCTAAAAAGCTTCATTATCTAGGACTGGAGGAAAATTAGATATGTCATATATTTTAAAAGAAGTATTGAATAAAAAAGTGAGACTTACAAGTGGACATAGAATGTGTGCAGGATGTGGCGCTCCACCTATAGTAAGGCATGCTCTTCGTGCATTAAAAGATGAAGATAAAGCTGTCGTATCTTGCGCAACTGGATGTTTAGAAGTTTCAACTTGTATATATCCATATACAGCTTGGACAGACTCTTCATTTATTCATACTGCATTTGAAAATGCAGCTGCAACATTATCTGGATGTTATGAGGCATATGAAGTCTTAAAAAAGAAAGGTAAAGTGAAAAACACTAGAAAGTTCATTGCATTTGGTGGCGATGGTGGAACTTTAGATATTGGACTTC
>CAZXLZ010000105.1:0-1739 GCA_964642045.1 uncultured Clostridiaceae bacterium | reverse complement strand
ATTTAATGGACATATATAATTCTATTGTTGTAAAGGATATTATTGATAGATTTGGAATTAAAGATTTGGAATTGTTTAATAGAATAGTAGAATATATTGTTACAACACCATCACAAACCTTTTCAGCAGAAAATTTAGCTAAATATTTTATTATAAATGATGATAGAGGTGTTACTAAAAACACTTTGTATAATTATCTAGAATATATGGTATCAGCAATGCTTATTAGTAAAGCAGCTCGATATGATGTTAGAGGTAAAAGAATTTTAAATGGAAAATATAAATATTATTTAACTGATTTAGGCTTAGGACAAGTAATGAATACAAGTAAAAAGCCTCAAATGGGAGCATATTTAGAAAATATAGTATATAATGAATTATTATCAAGAGGATATGAAGTTAAAGTTGGTGCTTTAGAAAATACAGAAATAGATTTTATCGCAACTAAATCTGGGGAAAAGATATATATACAAGTTGCATTTATATTAGCAGATGATAAAGTAGTGATGCGAGAATTTGGTGCATTTGATTATATAGGTGACCATTATCCAAAATATATAATATCAACAGATAAATTTGATATGTCCCAAAATGGTATTATTCATATGAATATTATAGACTGGCTACTAAAAGACGAATAAGTAGTTAGACAAATAAGAAAAAGTTGAAAGCATACTTAATTTTATGGTATTATTTCATATAGAAGTAGTACCTTTTTTGTTATAGCATTATAAATATACAATTAAATTAGTGAGATATTATGAAGGAGCAGATGGATTAAAAACAGGTCATACAGATGCTGCAAAATATTGTCTAGCCGCAACTGCCAAGAAAAATGGAATGAGATTAATTGCAGTAGTTTTAGGAGAAGAAGAAAGTAAAGTAAGAAATAGTGAAGCAATGGCATTACTTGATTATGGATTTAATAATAAAAAAATGACCACAATAAAATCAAAGAAAGAAATAGTAGAAGAAATAGCTCTTGATAAAGGGAATAAAGATAAAATAGAAATAGTTCCAAAAAATGATATAGGAGTATTACAAGATAAAAATACAGAAAAGCACTCTTATTCATATAAAGTAAATTTGAATGAGATAAAACTACCTTTAAAATCAGGAGATAAAGTGGGAAATATCAATGTATATGAAAAGAATAAACTAGTAACTTCAGGAGACTTAATCTCTAAAACTAATGTAGATAAATTAAGTTATTTAGAACTATATAAAGAAATGATAAAAAATTCAATATTAGGAATTGTTAAGTAAAATTATAGAGTTGCCAAGTTGCAATTCTATTTTTAATTTATAAGACTCTTTAAAATTGTATTTCATACTATCAAAAAAGCAAATACTAGTCGGTTTATATTATGTTTAGTTTGTGATGTTTATAGTCTGAACATAAGTACATTTTAAAGTAAACTAATGATAAAAATATAATGTATAAGTTGATAAATTCAGAATATAATATTATTGACAACGTATTGAATACGTATTGACATAATGCTAAATAATATGATAATCTATAACTAGAAAAAGGAGATGAAAAGTATGTCTAATATATCAAAAGCAGTAAATATGAGTTTTAGAGTTGATAAAGATTTAAAACAACAAGCAGATGAATTATTTAAAAAATTAGGTATGAATACGAGTGTTGCCCTAAATATGTTTTTAACCCAAAGTGTAAGAGAACAAAGTATTCCCTTCATTCCTACCATGAATTTACCAAATGAAAGATTAAT
>CAZXLZ010000104.1:0-1806 GCA_964642045.1 uncultured Clostridiaceae bacterium | reverse complement strand
ATGAACTTATAACTATTGATTAAATTAAAGAGAATAAAATCTTAAGTTAGGTTTTATTCTCTTTTACTTTTTTTATTATTTTATTTTTATGATATAATATGAAAAATAAATATTTATTTGTCAAACTACTTGACAAATGATATAAAAAATAGTATTATTGTATTATGCAAGTAATACAATGAAGAAAGGAAAGTTATTTTGGACTATATATTTGATAATGAAAGACCAATTTATATTCAATTAGTAGAAATGATAAGAGTAGACATTGTTTCAGGAAAATTAAAGAAAGGAGAAAGAATACCTTCAGTAAGAGAGCTAGCACTTATGATGAAGGTAAATCCTAATACTATGCAAAAAGCACTTTCTGAGCTTGAAGATGAAAAGTTGATATACACGGAAAGAACAAATGGAAAATTTGTAACAAATGACGAAAAGCTAATTGAGGATGTAAAAAGAAATCTTGCTAAAGATAAAGTAACTACATACATAGAAAGTATGGAAAGTATAGGGATTAACTTTGATATGGCGGTTAAATACTTGCAAGAACTAGGAGGAAAGTAGTATGGAACTAATTAGGTGTGAGAACCTAAGTAAAGAGTTTGACGGAAAAGAAGTATTAAAAAATGTTAATCTGAAAATAGAAAGTGGTAAAATTATAGGACTTCTTGGAAAAAATGGTATGGGTAAGTCGACACTTATAAAGCTTATAAATGATTTGCTTGTCCCAACAAATGGAAGAGTGCTTATAAATGGTGAAAAGCCAGGCATAAAATCAAAGAAAATAATATCATATCTGCCAGAAAGAACTTATTTAGATAAAAGTATGAAGGTAGAAGAAATATTTAAGTATTTTAGCGAGTTTTATGATAATTTTAATTTAGATAGAGCAGATAAACTCCTTGGAGATTTAGATTTAAGTAAAGATATAAGGATATCTAAGATGTCAAAGGGTATGCAAGAAAAATTGCAACTGATACTTGTTATGAGCAGAGATGCAGATATTTACATATTAGATGAACCATTAGGCGGCGTAGACCCTGCAACAAGAGATTATATATTAGATACTATACTTAAAAACTTTAAAGATGGAGCGAGCATAATTATATCTACGCATCTGATTTCTGATATTGAAAGAATACTTGATGCAGTTATTTTTTTAAATAACGGTGAAATTATACTTACATCATCTGCAGATGAATTAAGGAATAAAGAAGATGCAAGTATTGATGAAATATTTAGGAGGTATTTCAAATGCTAGGAAAATTGTTAAAATATGATTTAAAATGGATATATAAGGTGGTTATAGTTTTCTATGCATTATCATTTATATTCTCGGTATTTTCAAGAATATGTATGAGTATAGAAAATTCAATACTTTTTAGCATTGCATATCAGATATGTGCTGGAATAACAATAAGCATGCTTGTAAGTAGCCTTATAAATGGAGTTATGAGATCTTGGGCAAGATTTGTTGTAAATATATATAGGGATGAATCATATCTGACTCATACACTTCCAGTCAAAAAATCTAATATATATATTTCTAAGGTGCTATCAGCTATTATTTGTTCATTTATAACAGTTGTAGTTTCTGTTATTTGTTTATTTATATGTTATTATTCTAAGGAAAATATTGAGTTTATAAAAAAGTTTTTAGAGTTTGCTGCAAATACCTATGATATGTCTGTAATTAGTATAGTGCTTGTAATATCATTTATAGTATTTTTAGAGATTTTGTTTATAATTTTAATTGGTTATTTAGGATTAATAATATGCCATAGATTAAATAAAAATAAAATGTTAAAT
>CAZXLZ010000103.1:0-2035 GCA_964642045.1 uncultured Clostridiaceae bacterium | reverse complement strand
AAAGCTGTATATTCATATCTTGATATATCGTCAAGTGGTATATTTAAAGCATCATCTATATATCCTGTTGTCCCACTTTCTATACCATATATAAATAAAATAAATATAGATAATAATATTATATTTAAAATACACTCTATTCTTTTTTTATTTATGCTTAAATTTTTTACTACATTATATATCACTATAAAGCATGAATATTTAAGCAAAAATGATATTGTTCCATCCAAACTTGAATATGTATTAAAAATAAGTGGTATAAACATTGTTGTAAAAAATATATGAAGCAAAATATCAAATTTATTTTTAATAATAACTGGTTTCTTTGTAAATACTCTTTTTAAAATTAAGTATATTACTCCTGGAACAAACGAAAAAAATTCAAGGAAATTTTCATATTTAGATAGATCACTCGAACTTGGCATTAATATCCAAATTATAACTATAAGGCATGTCCAAAAAGTAGCTATAAAATCTAATACATTTTCTTTAGTAAATTTTGAAGATTGCATCTTTCCTCCTATTTTCTATAAATATATGTAGCACCATAAAGAGCTGAATTTGCATCTATAAGTCTATCCGTTTTGTAATCCATAAGTTTATCAGCTACTACAATAACATTAAGTATAATAAGTACTACTAAAATATTTTTTTCATTAATATACTTTTTCAAAAATACCACCTAATTAAATATATGATGTTTTATCAAATTTATTAAAATAAGTATAGCTACTGGAATTAATTTATCTATAACAATTTTAAAAAAGTATATAATCCTTCCAATTTTAATATTCTTATAAAAAAATTCATACGTATTTTTTATTTCTTCCTCTGAGAGCTTACCTTTCACATATCTACTATATAAATCTAAAGATGTAGTCATTGCGTTAGCTTCTAAAACGCCCCTTATTACTATACATAGAATTGTTATAGGAATAATAATAGCTTCTAACAAATTAATATTTAAAATTATAAATATAATTGCTATTATGTATGAAATTAAAGTTAAGTGTGAAACAATGGTATGAGCAAGCTGAAGTGCTTTATTTTGAATTGAATGCACACATTCATGGCATATAACAATGATTCTATTATAATCATTCGTGTTTTTTGCTACTTTAGAAATATACATTGTGTCATTTAAAAATGAATAGTAATTCCCTTTTATATTATCACTTTCTACTATCTTTGTATTGTTATTACCTACTAATTTTAAAATATCTTTTACTGCATCTTCATTTGCAGGTAACTTTTTTATTATTAAATCAACCTCTTCTTTTTTCATTTAAAATTCCAACATTTCCTTTATTCCTTCACCAATATTTTTTTGCATATCAGCCAGGTACACATCAAGTTTCATCTCTAATTCTAAAAATTTTCTTATATTTTCGTTTTGTATAAGAAGAGAATATAGATTTTCTAACTCTTTTTGATGAGCATCTTCTAATTTCCCTGTAGTCATAAATTCCATTTGATGTGTCTTTTGCTTTTCCTTAAAATCTATAAGCATTTTTGCACTTTTTTCATCCTTTTTTATAATCTCTTTTAAAGATATGTATTCTTTGTACTCCCCCATATCCTTAAAAGCACTTATCATATTATTTACGCTATCATAAAAATTCATTATTTAACATCTCCTCACTTTGTATAGACATATTATACAATATTATTCCAAATATTTAAATATAAACTAATATGTTTTTGTAAAATTATAGAAAAACTTTAAATTAATTTATTTTTTATATTACTATTTTTCACTTCTATAAATTGTGTTAAAATCCACTCTGTACTTTTTATTTATCTATTAAAAAAATAAACATATAATATAGATAGGGAATATATGATATTGAAATACAGATAAAATTATGATAAAATTATGATAGTGAGGTGAAAATTATGATTCATATAAGGCCAGTTTCTGATTTAAGAAATAAATATCCAGAAATAGAAGAACTAGTTCTAAAGGAGGATGAAGCAGTATATTTAACAAAAAATGGATATGGCTCAATGGTTGTAATGAGTTTAGACAAATATT
>CAZXLZ010000102.1:0-2282 GCA_964642045.1 uncultured Clostridiaceae bacterium | reverse complement strand
AATATGGGAGAGTATTTCGGTCTTTCTTTATCGTTTCCCATTTTTGATGGGCTGGGTTATAATTTAAAGTAAATCCAAGAATATTAAATAAAGATTCATATGCAAGTTTTGTAAGTTTTCCATACTGAGCAACACTTATTACGATTTCATCATTATATCCTGTTTTTATTGCCATTACATTCTCATTTCCAAGCTTTACAATACCTTCTTTTTCAAGTTCATTTTTAACTTTACTTGCATCTTCCAAAGTTATATATTGATTACTTACATCTATAAAATTTATATTTCCATTTATTCTTATAGATATACTATCATCTGCTACCTCAATTCCAACACTTTTTAAATTAAGTAAATTTATATCTGTGCTAGCTATATATTTAGATATAGCATCTTTTTCACTATGTGACATAGAATAAGCAATATCCATTATACCAAGTGTTATCTTGTCTAGATCCTTAATATTATACCAATTAGCTTTGAGCACATTACCATTTAAAGTCATTTCATTTACATATTCTAAAGAGTTAGAAATTATACTTACAGTTAAAATATTATTTTCCAAAGTTACTCTAGCAGTAGCACCATTTAATCTATAGCCACCTAAAAATGTTGACTCTTCTAATTCATACTTAAAATTTGTAAGATTAAATTTATCTATATCTGCTAAAGAATCAAACTCCTCTTCTTGGCTATCATTAATACCTTTTGTTAAAGCAAGATTTATAATTCCATAAGCTATAACAATAACAATAATAGTACAAAAAACAACCAGTGATAATAATAAAATAGAATTTCCTTTTTTCATAAGATACCTCTTTTTACAAATTTCTACATATAGTTTATCACAAAGGAAAATAAACTGCAAGAAATATATAAAATTCTAAGTAATTTTTATTTACTTAGAATTTTTTATCATTTTATTGCTATATTATACATCATCATCCTCACCATCTGTTTCTTCAAATTGAGAAATGTATGTATCAAATACCTTTTGTGCGATAGCTTCATCAGTTACGCTATCATAAACTTCTTCTCCATCTTCTTCTTTTATCTCTAAAATAACAGCCTCTGGCTCGTCTGATTCTTTGCCTACTTCTGTAACCACTAAATACTGTTTTTCATCCTCTAAGATAACTACATCAAGTATTTCAAATTCTACTTCCTTGCCATCATCATCAACTAGTGTTATAGTTGGTTCAAATTCTTCCTCAGCTGATTCACATCCATGACAATGTGCACATGATCCTGATGTACATCCTGTATATTCTTCTTCATTCTCTTTCATTTCAATTCCTCCTTAAAAGATTATCTTAATTATACACTATTTTTAACTTATTTCAATGTTTTTATACCAATATATGTAAAGTTTTAACTAAAAACATAAAAATTCTTTCTTAATTTTATACAGTAAAGTATAAATATTCCATTTAAACTTTTTCTCTATAAATCTTTGTTGTAAATTTGCTATTTCCTAAATACTTACCTGTTTCTTTATCAAAATCCTCATCACCATCATATGTAAAAACAGTAAGTTCAATAGGCCCATTAACTCCTTTAGTCTCTTTGTAGCCAACTATTTTTACAGAAGTATAAATAGTGGCATCAGTAACTTCATACTGCCTCATGTGATAATACCTTCTACCAGGCATATATGTTACATCATCATAAAGATAAAATTGTAAATTAGCAAATAATGACTCTGTATCATCAGGGCATAATATTCTTTTATCTATCACTTCACCAGTATCTAATGTATATTTTATATTATAGCCTATTTTATATGATGATGCCATTTCATTTTTTTCCCAGTATTCCTTGAACTGATTTTCAAAATTTGTATTTGGAAGTTCTTCTTCATTTGATGCTATTGCATAAAATAGTGCAAATATGCTATCTCTGCTCCAATCACAATAAAACTCTCTTGTAAGTACTTTTCTACCATTTTGAATAGTATATATCCCTATAGGTATTGTATTATTATATACATTTTCTTCTAAAAACTGTCTTCTTTCATTTTCTTCTTTTTCTTTATTTATTCTGATTTCTTCTTCTTTTGCCAAATTCTCCTCATATATTCTTACTTCTTCTAATTTCTCATTTTCATATTTTTTGTATGCTTTATAATATTTAAATGTAAAATATCCAAGTGTTAAAAATGCACTAATTATTATAACTACCATAATTATCATTAATATTTTTTTTAATTTATTCATATACCTCTCCTTTTATATGTTTACATTATACTATATATCTATAAAAAAGTAAAACATCATTCAGATATT
>CAZXLZ010000101.1:0-2535 GCA_964642045.1 uncultured Clostridiaceae bacterium | reverse complement strand
GAAAACAATAGTAGGTGTCAGACTAAAAAAAATAGGTAAAGTCTATTATTTTGACCCTGGCGAAAATAAATTAAATATGGGAGATTCTGTAATTGTTGAAACTTCACTTGGTGAGGAATTTGCAGAAGTAGTTATCGGCAATAAAGAAGTAAGCGAAAACAGCATTGTAGCTCCACTTAAACCAATAAAAAGAGTTGCAACATATAAAGATAAAAAGCATTATGAAGAAAATAAGAGAAAAGAGAAAGAAGCTTTTGGAATTGCAATTAAAAATATAAAATCTAGATTTAAGAATGTAGTTGTAGCAGATATACCGATTTCTAATATATCATCTACTATGATAAGAAATAGTTTGAAAAGTAGTGAAAATTATTGTTATTTAGACCATAAAGTTAAAGAATATATCAAAGATAGAGGGTTATATAAGGTATAGATAAATTAGTATTGATAAGTTTTTGAATATTAGTTTAAAATATGATAAAATATATCAGAAAGGAAGTTAGGATGTTTTCTAAACTCTAATGTAATTATTTGATATATAGTATAATTAAGGAGTATATTATGCTATTAATAAATACTTAAAGTATGATTAAAGTTTTAAAACTTGAAAAAGTAGTATAATTAAATCTATAGGAGGAAAAAATTGATATGAAAGAAATTATAGAAAAATTAACAAAATTAGGTAAGACTATTTCCACTATGGAGTCTTGTACTGGTGGAGGAGTAGCTAACGCTATTACCAATATTGAAGGTGCTAGTGAAGTATTAAAGTTTAGTGCAGTAACTTATTCTAATGAATTTAAAATAAAGATGGGAGTACCCTCTGATATTATTGATAAGTATAGTGTATATTCTATGGAAGTTGCCAAAGAGATGAGTAAAAATATAACTTTATTTACTTCTAGTAATTATGGTGTTGGTATTACAGGTAAATTAAATAGAATTGATCCTAATAATCCTTATGGAGAAGATACTGTAGTATTTATTAGTATTTATGATAGAGATAGTAATCAATATATTAATGATAAGATAGAAGTTTTAAAAGGTTCTAGGAAGGATAATAAGGAATTAGTGATAAATAAAGTGATTGATATGATTAATTCTATTTTATAGGTGATTTAATGAAACAAATTTTTGCAATTAATAGGGTTTTAGAAAAATATCCATATTTAAATAAAAGAAGTATCGGGTTTCCTAATGTAGGAAAAAGAAGTGATAATAAAAAATTCAGTAAGGTAGTAGAAGATGTAGAAACTGGATTTAAATTTTATAATGATATTATGACTGAGTATTATAATCCTACAATAGATTATAATTTTACTAGTGGTAATCCTCTTTGTTATAGGTTATTTCCACCTACTAAAGAAGCCCTACTTCATACTATTTTAAAGGATGATTTATATAAATATCCGTATTCTGAAGGTGATGATAAAGTAAGAAAGGAATTATTAAAATATATAGAACATGAAGGTATATATAATGATAATCCCTATGATTATGAGGATATTGATGATAAGGGATTATCTATTCATAATTTAACACTTACTGTTTCTACTTCTCATGCATTTGATTTAGTCCTAGACATAATAGCTAGAGATGATGATGTAGTCATTATGACTGGTCCTAACTATGGATTATTTAGTTTTAAACCAGAAAGAAAAAATATAAATGTAGAAATTATTGATTTAGAACCATCAGATAATTATTTAGTAAATCCTAATAAGTTGGATAGAAAAATAAAAGAAATCAATGAAAGGCTTAAAAAACAGCACGGGGGGGGGTCAGAAAATATACCCAGAGTTGTAGCTTTTGTCAATGGAAATCCCTGCAATCCAACAGGAAAAGTAATGGGAAAAAATGAGCTTTCTATTTTAACAGGAATCGGAGAAGTATGTAAGAAGCATGATTTGTTTATCATTGATGATTTAATCTATCGTGATATAACTTATGACAGGGATAATATTGCCTTACCTATAGCAGCTATAAAAGGTATGTTTAAAAATACTATATCGTTATTTGGACTTTCAAAGTCATATGGTCTAGCTAGTTTTAGGGCGGGTTTTGTTGTTGCGGATGAGGTAATTATCAGAGAAATCATTAATAAAATTTTTAGGCAAATGGATGCTGTACCAGTTATTATAGGTGAAGCCTTAAAAGGATCTTTTATGATTAGTGATAAAAGAAACAGAGAATATTCCAAATATTTTAGAAAATTAACTTATCAATATGTATATAGATATAATTTATTAAAAGCATTAGTTATGGGAATTCGTTATATTGATGAGGAGTATAAAAAAGATATTTTACATGATGTAGAAACTATGAATAAAGAGGGAGTTAAATTATTAAATTTAGGTATACCTTTTGTAAATATAGTAAATAATCTAGAACCAGAGGCAGGATTTTTTGTCGTATTAGATTTTACTGATTTAAAGGGTAGGAAATATCAAGATATAGTAATTCATACAGAAGAAGATTTAGTTAGAATGTTTTACAAGACTATTCATTTAAGATTTATCATGGGAAAGTCTATTG
>CAZXLZ010000100.1:0-2602 GCA_964642045.1 uncultured Clostridiaceae bacterium | reverse complement strand
AATCAGTGATTCTTCGTCACCCCTTCTTTTTAAGCCTAATATTTTCTCTACTTCATCTCTTTTTTTCTTTACATTGTCTTTTTCTTCATCAGGTATATTATCATCTTTTTCTATTTCTAAATCTGTTCTTAGTACTAAATCTCCTTTATATACTATGTAGATATCTTTGTAGTCTACCCCATGAAATTTCTCGTCCTTCATACTTGGAACTAATTCTTCTATATCATATGGTGGTGTATATATAGACAATATATCTGTATATATGTCTTTTGTTAGTGTATCTGCTTTATATAGTTCTAAGTTAGTTGAGAATGCATCATAATCACTTTTTACTTTGGCAACAGTTGCACTATATATTGGATTGTTTCTTACAAAAGCAAATCCTACTGCTCCTGATAATATTATGATTATTACTATTATTACTACTAATGTTATTAAACTTATACCTCTTTTACTTTTCATATGCCTCTCCTATTTAATAATTGTTATATTCACTGAATGTATATACAGGCTAAGAATATACATTTAGTGAATACATTAGAATGATATTATGTTATCATATTGCAATTATTTTTTCAATATTTTAAAATTGCATATTATATTACATATTTTGAGTAATTTCATGCTAATATATGCATTTTCTAATATTTTTAATAAATACATGTAATTTTGAAAAAATGTATAGTAATAATACGCTTGTAACAATTTTGTAATATTATATATAAAAATAACGTATAAAGAAATTTATTCTTTATACGCTATTTTTTATTTATATTTTATAATATTATACAGATTAATCCTACACTTCCTTCATTTATAATTCTTTGAAGTGTTTCTTGAAGCTTCATTTGTGCCTCATCAGGCATTTTGTATAATTTATTTTGAAGTCCTTCATTAACCAGTTCATGAAGTGATTTTCCAAAAATATTAGAATGCCAAATTTCTGTTGGATCATTTTCAAATCCTGAAAGGAGATATTTTACCAAATCCTCTGATTGTTTTTCACTACCAACAATTGGAGAGATTTCTGTTTCTACATCACATTTTATCATGTGAATAGATGGCGCGCTTGCCTTTAATTTTACACCATATTTACTTCCCTGTTTTACAATTTCTGGTTCTTCTAAAGTTAGCTCATCTATTTGCGGAGTAACAATTCCATAACCTTTTATTTTTACCTCTTCAAGAGCCATAGCTATCTTATCATATTCACTCTTAGTTTTAGCAAAATCTTTCATAAGTTTAAATATGTCACCCTCAGATTTTACTTCAAAACTTGATGTTTCACTTATTATTTTATAGAAACATTCTGGCTTTATATCTATAATTATCTTTACTTTTCCTTCTGAAAGATAAGTAGAATCAACAGTCATATTTTTTATATACTCATTATCATATTTTAGCTCTTCTACTTTTTTATTTATTGAACGAAGAGATACCTCATCTTCAAAAGAGCTTCTTGCAAAATTCATAATACCCATTTTTAGCCAATTATTCATATCCAGCATAGAGAACCAAGGAGGAAGCATGAATCCTATTTCTGATACTGGGAATTCTTCTAAAACTCTTTCAAACACATCTGTTACATCCTTTTCTGTTAAATTTAGAACATCAGTTGCTATAACCGGAGCGTCATATTTTTCTTCCAAACTTCTTGAAAGTCTAACAGTTTCTTCTGATTTTGGATTTAATGAATTAAGCAGTATTACAAATGGTTTGTTAATTTCTTTGAGCTCATTTATAACTCTTGCTTCAGCCGCTTCATAATTTTCTCTTGGAATATCAGTTATAGTTCCATCTGTAGTTATTACAAGTCCAATTGTGGAATGATCTTTTATAACCTTTCTTGTACCAATCTCAGCTGCTTCTATAAATGGAAGTTCCTCTTCATCCCATGGCGTTTTTACCATTCTTTGGCTATCACCTTCCATATAGCCTAAGCTATCATCTACTAAATAACCAACACAGTCTACCAATCTAGTTTTTAACTTTATATTATTATCTAGATTTATTTCCACTGATTCATTTGGAACAAATTTAGGTTCAGTTGTCATTATTGTTCTTCCTGCTGCACTCTGAGGAAGTTCATCTTTTGCCCTTTCTATCTTGTAGTCATCTTCCATATTGGGAATGACAAACATTTCCATAAAGTTTTTTATGAATGTAGATTTACCAGTTCTAACAGGTCCTACTACTCCAAGATATATGTCCCCTCCAGTTCTTGCTTTGATATCTTTATATATATCCTTTTTATCCAACATAATATACCTCCATCTTTTTTATTTAATACAAGTATATTATATAAATTTTATTTTATTCCTAAGTTGTTAAATATTCTAAAAGCATGTAGTAAGATGTAAGGCAAATTGCACCATCACGAATTAAATTATTAGAGAATATTCCATATTTATTTGAAATATCAGAAGGAAAACATAATATATCTGAACCTATATCTAAAAATTTATCTATTATATATTTAGAACTTACTGTATAACTAGCTTCTATAACTAAACATACCAAGCATAAATGAATAACTTCATCTATATTATTTAATAAATATTTACTTTCATTTATTTGTATTATATATTTAGAGTTTTCTTCT
>CAZXLZ010000099.1:0-2832 GCA_964642045.1 uncultured Clostridiaceae bacterium | reverse complement strand
GCTATTAGAGAAATGAAAGAAGAAACGAATGTTCAAATAGATAATTTAAAATTTAGAGGTAAAGTTATTGTAGAGTATCCAGAAAGAATAATAGATTTTGATGTATTTTTAGCAGGGAAATTTATAGGAAACCCAAATGAGAGTGATGAAAATACATCATTATGGATTAAGATAGATGAACTTCTTAATAAAGAAAAAATACTTGCTCATATGATGCTTCTTGACAGATTTCATATACATGCATTATTAGAGGATAATGGAACCTTTAATATGTATGTAAAAACTGATGAAAATGAGAAGGTCATAGAAAGTAGATTTTTGTATTTTCCATAAATAATAATTTTTTGACAAATATTCAAAGTTAAACTTGATAAAAGTTATTTTATATGATAAAATTTAGTTACAAATTAGATAAATATGTTTATGCTACCTATTAATCTGTTATAGGTAGCTCTTTCTAAGTGGAAAGCATAAAATTCTATCCTATAAGTTAAGGAGGAAAAGCTATGAAAAATTTTAATATGGAGCTTAAGCGGTATGAATCAAAAGATTCAGATAGCTATGTAACATATGAGTTAAAATGTGATGTTGATAATAAAGGTAGGATTATTGGATATTTGAAAAGAATAAAGTTAAGTAAAAAATCAGATAAGCTATACATTTTTGGTTTCATGGATAATCAAGGAAAACTTAAAATGGTTCAGTTTGATAAAGATAAGACTGCAATAGAGTATGTATATAATCTAAATTTATTTAGCAAAAATGGATATTGGTATAATTTTAGTGAGGTAAAGGAAAATACAAGAAGAAGGCTTGAGACTAATAATAGCATTGTTAATGCTGAAGTAAAAGTTATTAAATTTTCAGATAAGAGCTTGAGAAAAAAAGAAAAAGCAGCAGTAAAGGATATTCTTCAGAATAACTCAGCCAGTATACTTTCTATATTTAGTATTAATTTAGACTTTTGGAAAAGCGTTATGAATGATATTTTTTGATTATTTTAGCTGTTATTAAATAAAAATGTTATAGGAGGAGAAATAAAAATGCCTGGTATGTTATTTCATTTTGCTTTTGCAAAGGAAGTCTATAAATTTATTAGACCAGATGTAAAAATGGATAAAGTTTTATTTATGTCTGGAAATATAATTCCAGACCTTTCAGCAGCAGATAAAAATATGTCACATTTTAGAATACCTGCATCAGTTAAAGGTATTCTTGTGCCAGATATGGATAAGGTTTCTAATTTACTATATGATGTAAAAAATCCAATTCTGTTTGGAATGTACTCACATTTATATTTAGATTATAAGTTCTTAGAAGAATTTTTGATACCAAGATTTACTTTTAACTTTATTAAAAATGAAGTTACGAGCAAACGTAACGGGTTAAAATGGGATGTTAATTCATTTTTCTCACCAAAGGGACTTTATGGAGCATATGGTGAGATAAATCAACTGCTTATTAGAGATGGTCATGTATCTCTGAATGAGGTGTATAATATTCCAGAAAATCTTCCAAATACTGGCATCCAGCTTTTTGATATTAGACGTAAAATGTCGTGGAGAGAGGAAATGGAAAAATATCTGAGTAGAAAGCCAAAATATACTGGTGATACAATAGATTATAACGATCTATGGTTATTTATAAAAGATGCAGCTAAAAACTTATCTAAAGAAATATAAATTTTATTTTTATTGATACTTCTATTATTTAGAAGTATTTTTTTTATATAATTTGACATTTTTGAAAAAAGTAGTAATATATATAGGAAAAGTTTTTGAGGCAGGTTAAATAAAATGAAAAATTTTTTTAAACATCTAAATACTGTAAATAAACATAGATTTTTAGTATGTATATATTGTTTTAAAGTTGGGCTTCCTATTAGAGGATTACTCCACGATTTATCTAAATACTCTTTTGTAGAATTTTTTGAAAGTATAAAATATTATAGTGGAACGCATAGTCCAATAACAGAGGCAAAAAAAGATAAGGGCTACTCTTTAGCATGGCTACATCATAAAGGAAGAAATAAACATCATTTTGAGTATTGGTTTGATGAAGATGCGCCCGATAGCACTCCAATTATTCCATATAAATATGCAGCAGAAAGTGTATGTGATGCACTGGCTGCTAGTAAAACATATAATGGGAAAAACTGGACTAATATGTCACAGATTGAATATTGGAGGAAAGTTTGCACTAAAGAAAATTTAAGATTAAATCCTAAAATGAAGAAGTTCTATACAGAAATTTATGAGAGGATAAGTAAAGATGGAATAAAAAGAGGACTTACTAAAAAGAATCTAAAAGAAGCATATGCTAAGTATTGTTTAGATAATTAGGGTGATTATTAGTTATTTAAACATTTTACTTATTTACATATTATATATTTTGTGATAATATGTAGCTATAACAAAATATAATGTAAGGAAAGGATATCTAAAAATAGATATAAAGTGGTATATATGAGAAAATATTTTGGAACAGATGGGATAAGGAGAATAGCAAATACTGAACTTACACCAGAGCTTGTGTATAAAGTAGCAAAGGCGGGAGCATATGTTTTGTCTAAACATACTGATAGTACTCCTACTATTCTAATAGGTAGAGATACAAGAATTTCAGGTTCTTTAATAGAAAGTGCTATGACAGCAGGATTTCTAAGCTATGGTGCAAATGTAATATCTCTTGGAGTTATTCCAACACCAGCAGTTGCTTATTTAACTAAAAAATTAAAAGCAGCAGCAGGTGTAGTAATATCTGCTTCACATAATACTTATGAATTTAATGGAGTAAAATATTTTAGTAATCTAGGTATGAAAATATCTGATG
>CAZXLZ010000098.1:0-2954 GCA_964642045.1 uncultured Clostridiaceae bacterium | reverse complement strand
ATATATGTTCTTTCCTCTCTTTTTAGTTATATCCTCTAACTAGTTTAAATGCGTATTTTAGATTATTTTTTCCATCAAATACTTTACCGCCTGTAAAATCAGCTATTTCTTTCATCTGCTTTTCACTTGCATCTCCAAATAATATAGAATATACAGGTATATCTCTATTTAAAAATTTATACCTTGCTTCCATAGTAGATTTAGACCCACCATTTCCTTCTCCATCTGTCATTACAACAATTGTCATATTATAGTTTTCACTATCCTCTGTAGCTAGCTCATTTAAGGCATATGTTACAGCATCATATATATTTGTTCCACCTGATACTTTAGTGTTTTTTATTTTAGTTATAAGAGAATCTAAAGTATCATTTTTTGATGTAGAATATATATCAATGACTGATGTACTAAATGGTATTATTGTTACTATGTCATTATCTGTAAATTGTAAATAATCTTTTGAGGCTTCTTCACCTAAAATATATTCCATTGCAGCTGAAAGCTGTCTATGTCCCTCACCATACATACTGCCTGAATAATCAAGAACAAATACCGTATGTGTAGGTTTTCTAAGCTCAGATTGATAAAGTGCAAATACTTCTTTTATAACGCCCATTGCTGGATATTTTGTAGCTGTTATATATCTACTAGTATCTATTCCCCAATTTGGATTAAATACACTTTTATCTGCATCTTTATTTATTCCGCCATACCAAACTCTATGTCCTTTTTCTTCGAGCTTATTTTTTACTTCGTTTGATAGAAGGTAAGCTTTAAGATCATCATATATAATCTTTTTTGCTTCATCTTTACTATTTGTCATACCAAATAATAAATCACTTATACTTACTCCATCTACTGGATAAAGTGCATAAATAAAATCATCATCATTTTTTATATTCTTATTTATATTAATTACGCTCGTTTCGTAAAGTATTGCTGCATCACATTTTTTATCAAGATACATTTTTTCTATAAAGCTTTCTGAGCCACTGCTTCTATTTACTCCTGAAAATAAAGATGTAAGCTCCTTAGTTAATTCATCATTTTTTAAATCTTCATAAGTAAGAACCTCTGGATTTCCACAAAGAACGTTAACAAAACCTAAAAGGCTGCTTGCTCCAGTATTTGTTTGTGTTCCAGATGGCATCGCAAACGTAAGCTTTCCTTCTTTTATAACCTTAACTATATCTTCAAGCTTTAAATCGTCCTTTATTAAGCCTAGCTCTTTAGCCAAAGATTTCTTTACCCCAAATACAACAGGATTTATACTTACAGTTTCATAATCTGACATTGAAACTACAGTTGTATCTAGCATAGATGTCCAAATAGAGTTAGATAAAAATACTGCATCATATTTCGATCCATTATTTAAGATATCTATCATGTCTAGCGAACCATTGCATGTTTCAACGGTTATATTATATCCTTTTTCTTTTCCATACTTATCTAAAATATCGCATATATCTACTGCTTCATCAGTTGTAAGTATTTTAAATTCTTTACTTTGCTTCATAAATGATCCAAGATTAACGTTATTTTCAGATAAAACAGATGAAATTAATATTATACCAAATACAACAACAATAAAAAATATTATTAATAATGTATAGCTAGATCTAAGACTTTTATCCTTGTTCAAATTCTAAACCTCCTACATAAATTATAACTTAAGTATATAATAAAAGTTAGTTTCTGTCAACAAAATAATATAATTATAAAGCATACAAATATAGCAAAAATAGAGTGCAAGCACTCTATTTTCATTATATTTTAGTTAAACTCCCAAGTATCATCACCATTTATATCTACAAGTGTAACATTAGAGTTTAATTTTACTAGCGGACGTAGACCAGGATTAGTGTAGGAATAGCTGTTGTTAAGCACGCTGCCGCTAATGTAAACATACATCACGTAATTAGCGTCACTAGCAGATAAAGAGGCCAGCCACATGCCAGCGGCTTTAATATTCTTATTATTTACGTATAAATCTCCTAAATCTCCATTCTTATCCAATGATATAGTATAAGTATAATCAGTATCACTCATAAACTTTAACACATATCCATCAGCACTAGCCTTAGTACTTGTTCCTTTATATACTTCTCCCTTACTTACGTATTTTATATCTATTGCTATATCGTGAGTCGCATTATATGATGCTAAAAATTGTTCTATTGTTGGAGTTCCTGTAACTGATATTGCTTTTCCTTTTGCATCTTTGAATCCTGTATAATAACTAGTATTTGTAAGCCTACTTATAAAATCATCTCTACTTACAGATGAGCGTATTTTATAATTACCACTTGTATTAAATCCTGCTGATGATAAATATTTATTTTCTACATAATCTGATGCTATTAAATATATATTTGTTCCATCTGAATAGAATATTCTCCATTTTTCTTCACAGCCGTTACTTGGAACATAATCTACGTATTTTCCAATATACTTTTTAGGTTCATTTTTTACATCAATAGCTGTTATTGGATGTACCTCTTTCCACATTGCATAAAGTGTTATATTTCCTGTTGGTGTATATTCTGTTCCAGATTTATATGTTGTTCCTGTTCCATCTGGGCTTGTATTCCAGCCTAAGAATGCATAACCATCTCTTGATACATTTATTATTGTTACTGCACTTGTTTCATTTGTTGTGACTCCTGTATATGTTGCTGTTATTACATCTACATCATTTCCTGCTGCTGGGAATGTATATGTTCCGTTTGCTGTTAGACTTGATAATGAGCCTTTAAATGTAGCCGACTTTGTAAATGTTCCTGTATATTTTACTGTTGTTGTTCTTATAGCTGTATCTGTTGTTTCTTCCTGACCACTTCCATTATAGTTATATGTGACGGTGTATTCTATTTCTGTTACATCATCTTCCTTTGTTGGCAGTTTATATGTTAGCTTTGTCCCAGGTGCTTCTACATATTTTGTTTCTTCTGTTA
>CAZXLZ010000097.1:0-2969 GCA_964642045.1 uncultured Clostridiaceae bacterium | reverse complement strand
GTCCTACTTGGAGAGCCAAAAGGATAGTAGGGATAAGTAGCATTTATGTGAAGAAAGGCCCTACTTTTTCCTTTTTATTTTTTCATAAAATAGATGAAATTAAAATATTATAAGTATAAGCCTATTAAATCGGCTTTATTTTTACTTTTTTCGTAGAAAGTATGAAAATAGTCTAAAAATATTGAAAAAAAGGAGGCTTTTGTGATATGATACGCATAGTCAAAAGAAAAACATCAATAGAAAAAGTATTACTTTCTAAATTAAATGGGCCTCAACTTCTAGTAATTGTGAACCAAAGACAAAGAAGTATTAAGAGATAAAGTAAGTTTGGATTTTAAGGAGAAATATGTATTGTAGAAGATAAGTTTTACTATGAAAGTACAGATAATGTAAAATTATGTGGTTTGCTTTCAATAATGAATGATAGTAGAAAAATACTAATTTTATGTCATGGTTTAAATGGAGATAAAACTGAAAGAAATAGTTTTAATACATTTACAGAAAAACTGCAAAAGCAAAAAATTAATTCTTTTAGATTTGATTTTAGAGGTCACGGAGAAAGCACAGGCAATGATTATGAAATGACACCAACTAAAGAAGTAGAAGATTTAGAAGAAACAATTAAAATGTTAAATAATAAATGATTTGAGGAAATTGTTGTTTTGGGTGCAAGTTTTGGCGGAAGTATTATATCTTTGATGAATTATAAAAAGTTTGATAGTATAAAAGCGTTAATATGTTGGTATGGAGCTATTGATTATTTCGCAACAATAGAAGCAGAAGGATTTTTTTCAGAAGAACATAAAAAGATTGCTGAAGAAAAAGGTTACTTTGAAGTGAAAAGTAAAAGAACAGGTAAAGTATTTAAATTGAGATTACCTTTATATAATGAGGTATATAATATAGTTCCATATAAAAATTTAATAAATATTGAATTGCCAATATTATTTGTTCATGGTCTTATTGATAATATGGTGCCTTATGAGTTATCCGTTAAAGTATCAAAATTATGTAAAAATGCAAAACTAGAATTAATTGAAAACGGAACGCATACTTTTGATAATGATATAAATGCTTTAAATAAAGCAATAGATGTAAGTATAGAATTTGTACAAACAATATTTAATTAAACTCTTGAGTAAATTTAAAATATATGTAAAATTACAATAAAATAATTTAGTTATATTAAGTGCTTATTTCGATAGAATATTTTCAGCAAATGCGTTTCGAAATGGAGCCAAAAGAAAGAAGATAGCATCGGCTTGCTATCTTTTGTAATTTAATTAATTTTCTGTAAAAATATCTTGATTTCATGTTTATGTTATGATATACTTAGTGGGCAAAATATTTTTGTATAAATATTTTAATTAAAGTTCGATTTGTTTTTGAATAAGTTATTCAGGATAATCTGTTAGGATATGTTGTAGTGATAATGTCTAGTATTGTTATTATAAATTAATAAAAATACTTTTATAAGCTGGTATTACATAATCTCCAATAGCTCAGTGGGTAGAGTGCTCGCTCTATAAGCGAGAGGGTCGTAGGTTCAAGTCCTACTTGGAGAGCCAAAATATGAGAGTTTGAGTGATTTTACTCAAGCTCTTATTACGTTTAAAAGTCGCTATTTTCTAAGATTATAGCATTTTTAATTTTTTCAAATATATAGAGATATTTTTTAAAAGTTTTAACGCTACTGTATTTACTTTTGTATATTATGATATAATTATTTAAGGTGATATTTATGTATGATTATTTAATAGTTGGAGCTGGACTTGCAGGTTCAATGTTAGGATATTTGTTACAAAAAGAAGGATACAAAGTTATTATTTTGGAAAAACAGATATTAAGTAATAAAAAGAAATTGTGTGCGGGTATCATAACACCAAAAACCTATTCGTTACTTATATCTGAATTTCCAAAACAAGATATAGATAATATAATAAAAACACAATTTTGTGAATGTGATATTGTAGATAAAACAAAAATAACATTGAAAGATATAGATATTAAAATAGTAGATAGAAAACAATTAGATGATTATATATTAGAACAATATTTAAAATTAGGCGGTAAGGTAGTAGAGAAATGTAAAATAGATAATATAGATTTTAGAAATAGTATTATTACATCTAATATTAAACAATATAGATTTAAATATTTAATAGGCGCAGATGGAACATTATCTTGTGTTAGAAAAGCTATTAGTGGTAAAATCCAAAGTAAGAATTTTGCTTTAGAAAGCTTTCAAACTACAACTGAACAACTAAGACTTACAGTAGAATTTGTAGACAAATATAAAGGGTACAACTGGATTATACCAATGAAAGAAGTAGTATGTATAGGTACAGGAAATATTTCTCAAGAAATTAAAATTGGAGGAATATTCGATGATTTAGCAAATAGATATAAATTAGATAATAGTAAAAAAGGAGCCTTTTTACCTACTGGAAATAGTATTTTACTAAATAAGGGAAATACATATTTATTAGGGGATGCGGCAGGACTTATTTCACCAATAACAGGAGAAGGGATATATTATGCACTATATTCAGCTCAAACACTATTCAAGTGTTTTAAGGAAAATAAGAAATATTCAAATTTAATGAAAGGTGAGATAAAGAAAATAAAGTTCCAACTAATTTTAATTAAGATAATATATAATAGTAAAATTAGAAATTGGGTGTTTAAAATAATGCGTAAAAGCAATGTAATATCTAAATTTTTTCATGAATATGTAAAAAAGCTACTTCTTAGTTAAATTTAGAAAAGTAAATAATTAGAAAATATTAAGCTACTATACCACTACTGTATTCTAAGATATTAGCATTGTAATATATACAAATTATAATGTTTTCAAAGTGTTTTATACATGTAGTAAATAGAAAGAAGATAGCATTTATTTGCTATCTTTTTTTATATAGGTTTAAAATAGATATGTCACACGTAAATTGAAAATAAAATATTGAAAG
>CAZXLZ010000096.1:0-3043 GCA_964642045.1 uncultured Clostridiaceae bacterium | reverse complement strand
GAACGCTACTGCTTTTCAAGAACCACGGGTGTAACCCGTGGTTTTCAAATTACAAAAAGATTAATATTTAAAAATTTATAAATATTAACCTTATTTTATACTATTTATCTTCTCCATTACCTAGCATCTTATCAGAATCTTTTGATTTTTCTTTTATAAGCTTATTTATTTTTATTGTATACTCTACAATTGTCCAAATTACTACTATAACAGTTCCTATTAAACAAACTGACATAAATGCATTTATAAGAAGTGGCACAGCTGGCATTTGGAACCCATTATCTATGAATGCACACATACTATTATATTCTGACATAGGAAATCCTAAAAGTGCAAATATAATAGTAAACATTTCAAAAGATGTCTTTATTTTTCCTGAAAGCATTGCTGGAACTACTATATTTTTTGTAGATGCTAGCATTCTTAGTCCATCAACAAAGAAATCTCTACATATAACTATAGCTGTAATCCATCCTGGAATTATATCTAAATATGTAAGCATTATAAATCCTGATGAAACTAAAATTTTGTCTGCTAGTGGATCCATAATCTTTCCAAAGTCTGTAATTAGATTATATTTTCTTGCTATTTTTCCATCTATAAAATCTGTTATAGATGCTATAATATATACACCTAAAGCTACAAATACTAACCAGTTTAAATCTTCAAAATATGCAGAAACTGCTATTAAAGCTATAAATATAGGTACTAAAATTATTCTAAATATTGTAAGTTTATTTGGTAAATTTAATTTTTCCATAATACATCCTTCTTTCTTTAAGTCATTATATCATATAAGATATTATATAATCAACTTTTTTAATTTAAGTATCACAATTTTTTACTTACTAACATTTATTTCATCTAATACTACTTTGCATATTTTTCCATTTTTAAATTCATCTAAGAATATACTCGCTGTCCTTTCTAAGTCTATTTCACCTTTTGATATTATACATCCCCTATTTTTCCCTATTTTCTCTAAAATTTCATATACCTCTAAATTTATATCTTCATCTGATAATTTATACCTTTCCTTTAACATTTTTGTATATCCTTCATTTAAAGTTAGTATTTTTATTCCTTCTATAGCAAGTGATGGCACATCTAACACTTCTTGCTTTATATTACCTGTAAGTGCAAGTTTTACTCCTGCATTATTTTCCTCTAAATTAGGCCACAAAATTCCAGGCGTGTCCATAAGCTGCACGTCATCTGCAAGTTTTATCCACTGATTTTTCTTAGTCACTCCAGGTCTATTTGAAACAAGTGCACTTGTTTTATTTGAAAGTTTATTTATTATAGTAGATTTACCAACATTTGGTATTCCAACAACTGCTACTTTATATACAGGTTTTATACTTATAGATTTATTTTCGTTTTTCTTTAAATATATTTTTTCCCCTATTTTTCTTATCTCTGATATTATCTTATTTATTCCCTCTGATTCTTTAGCATTTGTATATATTACTACATATCCTTTTTCTTCATAAAATTTCTTCCAAATTTTTAACTTATATTCATCTGCTAAGTCACACTTATTCATTACTATTATTCTTTCTTTATCTTTTATTACATCATCTATCATATGATTTCTGCTAGATAAAGGAAGTCTACTATCTACTACCTCTATTACTATATCTATTAACTTTAAGCTTCCTTTTATCTCATTTATAGCTTTTAGCATATGACCGGGGAAACCAATTTATATTTGCCATATTTTGCTCTTTATCCATTTTTATCACTTCCTTTCAGCTGTTATTTAGTCTATTTCTATATACGATATATCTAATAATTTATTATTTTCAAATTCTAATTTCATCATTGATGGAGATTTCATAATATTATTTTCAAGCAAAACTTTATCCTTAAATTTAATTGTTAGTTTTTTATTAACTTCCGCTTTTTCTAATTTACAATATTTTAATAGATAAAACAATATACAAGCGTTATGACAAACTATTGCAATTTTTTTATTTTTATTATTGTTCATTATTTCTTCTATTTTTTTATTAACTCTATTTTGAACATCTTTTTGAGATTCTCCATCTATATTTTTTAAGTCTTGATCTACAAACTGATTAATCCAGAATTCTTCTTTATCTATATTATCATCCCATATACCATAATGTCTTTCATCAAATGCTGAAGATATATTTAATTTAATATTATTATTACTGCATATATATTTAGCTGTTTGAATAGATCTTACATAATTACTAGTCCATAATTCATCAATACTTTGTAATTCTTCGCAATTCGATAATTGCAATGCTTTTTTTTCACCTTCACAGCTCAAAATCAATTTTTCATTTTTAATTTGAAAAGAATCATTGGAATCAATGTCACCATAATTTTTTTCTTTAATCGAATGTCTTATTAAATATATTGTTGTCATATCAATTCTCCTAACATTTTTATAAAAATTTTATAAATAATCTCAAAAATGTAAAAACTTTTTTGAATAAATCCTTTATTTATAAGAATTTGCAAGTGGTTTTACATATTGTCTTACATACGAGTTTATATTTTCTCAATTTTTCGATTAACCATTTATTTTATTTCATTAATTTTTTCTTAATTTTTCTATATCATATTTTTTTATAATATTAAATTTCACCTTTTTAATTTTTATTTTATTCCTTTAAGTTTCTTTTTTTCTTCATTTTCTATTTTTTTCTTTTCTCTTTCTAGTTCTTTTAAACTCTTTTTAGGAGTTGGCATTTCTTCAGGTATCATTCCACCAATATCAGCAATTGCCTTTCTAACTTTTTTACAACTTCGTAATGTACATCTTTTGCCTCTTTCTCACCTTGTATATTATCTTAATAAGTTTTTTTAGTTTGATTTATTCTAAATAAATTAGCAACTAACTCATCTTCATTCATATTATCTAAAATATCTTCTCTATAACGTAATTTTTTTCTTTTAAAAATATCGTTAGCAGTTTCGCCATTATATAATCCTTTATATCCTGCATTATTAAATTCAGCCATATTTTTAACACCAGCAAAAAAAGCAACTTTTTGAAGTGTATAGTTAC
>CAZXLZ010000095.1:0-3047 GCA_964642045.1 uncultured Clostridiaceae bacterium | reverse complement strand
GATGTGTATGGGAGCTATACTATATGAGGAGTTTTCAAAAATTGTTTATGCTGCTACTTTGCAAGATAGTAATGATAACTATTGTCCTGAAATAATAACAGATATAACTGTTTTAGCAAATTATTCTAAGAATAAAATAGAAATTATAAAAGAATTGCATAGAGATAAAGCTGTAGAAATTTTGAAAGAAAGAAAAAATGAAACTATGAAGGGACAGTAAAAAATATAATTAATGCTTTATTAGATAACGAAATAATAATAGAAACAACAGGTTATAATAGAAATCAAATTTTTACATTTCAAAAATATATATATTTGTTTTTATAAGTCAAAAAAATAAAAAAAAATTGACCTATAAAAAAATATGGGTCAAAAAAATAGAAAAAATTGCCTTATAAAAAATCATAGATTAAAATTATGCATAATGAGATTAGGATTAAAACTATTTTTATTTAATTAAATCATAGAAAGGATAAATATGGATATTAATGTACGAAAATTAGAAAAAGAAGATATTGAGAAAATAATACCATTAAGAATTGCTTTGCAAATATATAATCATCAGGGTAATTTAGGTATGGATGAGAAAGAGTTAGAAGATAAAACTAGAAATTTTTTAAAGCAAAATATAAATGAGGACTTATATATGTTTGGAACATTTATAGGTGAAGAACTTATTTCAATATGTGGACTTATAATTTTTAAATATTTTCCACAGGTAGAGGATTTGGGATGTAAGGTCGGATATATCACAAGTGTTTTTACAAAAGAGAAATATAGAGGTAAAGGTTATCAAAGAAAAGTTTTTGAAGAATGTATAAATTTTGCCAAAAATCTAGGCATTACTAGATTTAAGCTTAGTACAGTAAATCCAAAAGCTATGAACATGTACTCTAGCGTAGGTTTTGTTGATGACATACATGCAAAGAAAATGATAGTAAAATAAGGCTAGATAAATTAAAAAATAGGAAGTGAGAATCTTATGAAGAATATACTTATTTTAGGAGTAGGTAGATCAGGAAAATCAACGTTAAGTAGAAAATTAAAAGAACGTTTTCCAAGATATAACTTAGTTCATACAGACTCAATTAGAAATGCTATATTGTATAATATAGACAAAAAATATGCTGATGATTTTATGAATTATAAGGAAAATGAATTTTTGCAGAAAGTATTATTAGAATTTTTAGACTGTCAAACTAGCCAAGAACTTAATACCTATGGTACAATACTAGAGGGCGCACAAATATTACCATCAGTTTTAAGTAGATATAAAAATTTGGATAAAACTGTAATAGTGTTTTTGGGGCATGGCAATTTAAGCGAAAAAGAAATATTTGAAATGGTAAGAAATAATGATACTGAAGTAGATTGGTCATATAAAAAGACAGACGAGGAGCTAGAAAAGTTCATAAAAAGATTTTACGAGAAAAATAAATTTTTAATGGATGAATGTAAAAAATACGGATTTAGATATATAGATACACATGAGAATAGAGAAAATGTTTTAAATGAAGTTTTTGATTATATATGTGATGAAATAAGTTAAAGGAGACATGATGAATAATAGTAGAAAACATATTATTATAGCAGGAGTACCTAGAGCAGGTAAGACAACATTATGTTTATATCTTGCAAAATCACTTAAGTATCAACATTTGGCTATGGATGCTATAGTAATTGGATTAGAAGATGCATTTCCTGAAACAGGTGTAATACATACAGATTGTTGGGATTTTATATCAACAAGCAAAAAATGGATTAATTTCATAGAAGAAATTTCATCAAATAGTATTTATGATAACCTACCATATAGGCTGGCACTTGATATGTATCATATAACGCCACAAGATTATAACGATTACATTGATAAAAGCTGTTGTGAAATATATTTTTTAGGATACCCAAACATATCATTAGAAGAAAAATTTAATCAAATACGAAAATTTGATACAATTTATGATTGGACAAGCAAAGCTAGTGATGAAACGGTAAAAAAACATATAAGTGATTATATAGATATAAGTAAATGGCTTCAAAGTGAATGTGAAAAATATAATCTTCATTTTATTGATGTAAGTGAAAATAGAGATGAAACATTAAAAAATTTGGCTCATAAAATATGTTCATAAATTAAATAAAGTAAGGGGAAATTAGTATGGAAAATTTTAAGCCTAGTGTAAGTGAAGAACACGGTATAAACTTAATAAAAGAAAAGGATAAAAATATTTTATCAATAGGAATTAGTACAGCAGGCTGTGCTGAAATAGCAATGGCAAGAAAAAATGAAAATAGTCATATTATTGCAACCACCATTGATGCTAAAGGATTAGAATTTACTAAAGATGCTATATTAAAAGAAGGACTTCAAGATAGAATAGAATTAAAAATAGAAGATATATCGGAAAAGCTACCGTATGCTGATAACTACTTTGATTTTATTTATGCAAGATTAGTACTTCATTATTTAAATAATACACAGCTAGAAAGTGCGTTATCTGAGATTTATAGAGTAATGAAAGATGATGCAACATTTTTCATTGCTGTTAGAAGTTTAAAAGACTGGGAAGCACAGTTAGAAGGCACAACATTTGATGAAGAAACAGGGATTACTAGGTATCCACATATAAGGACAATAGGAAGTGATAATGTAAGGTACGTTTCTAGAAGACTTCATAGCAAAGAATCAATAGAGAGCTTTTTAATTAAAGCTGGATTTAAAATAGACTATATAGAAGAATATGAAGAATATTTATATAGGGACTATGAAAGAGAAGATAGAAATCCTAAACCAAGTAGCATTATTGAAGTTTGCGCACGAAAAGTATAAGATTTTAAATTGATATTATAAAAAGAAGAGGAAAATAAAATGGAAAAATTAGATATAAAATTAGAAAAAGAAAATAATGATTATTTTAGAAAGTGGATTATAGAAGAATGGAAACACCATAATACTGTAGATCCAATATATAAATTAAGGATAATAAAACCAGAAGAATTAACATTTGAGGATAATGAAGAATATTATAAAATTATGTTTAAAGGAG
>CAZXLZ010000094.1:0-3068 GCA_964642045.1 uncultured Clostridiaceae bacterium | reverse complement strand
TAAAAGAATCACAACATTGTATAAAAAAGTGGACACTTAATATTGCAATTTATAAAAAGTAAACATTATTATATTGTTCTTGAAAATTTATTTGTCATATGGTAAAATAAATTAAATGTTTAATTCTAAAACTTAAATGTCTATGTAGCTTTTATTTATGATGTTATATTCAAAAAAAGAAGGAGATTCCACTTATGAAATTAAATATTGTTCTTATTGAACCTGAAATACCACAAAATACTGGTAATATTGCAAGAACTTGTGCAGTTATTGGTGCTGATTTACATCTTGTTAAACCACTTGGATTTGATATATCTGAAAAGTCGGTAAGAAGAGCAGGTCTAGATTATTGGGACAAACTAAACATTTATACGTATGAGAATTTAGATGAATTTAAAGCTAAAGTAAAGAATATAAATAATAGAGTATTTTTGTTTACGACAAAAGGTAAAAAGGTATATAGTAATGAGAGTTTTAGAGATGGAGATTATTTAGTATTTGGACCAGAGTCAAGAGGAATTCCTGAAGAGTATATTCTAGAAAATTTTGATAGGGCATTAAGAGTACCTATGGGAAAAAATATAAGGAGTCTTAATCTTTCAAATACAGTAGCACTTGCTGCATATGAAGCACTAAGGCAAAATAATTTTAATGGCTTAGAAGAGGAAAGTATGTATTTTAATGACAAAGGAGTATTTTAAAATGAAACTAGCAGTAGTATCACTTGGTTGCACTAAAAATCAAGTGGACAGTGAAATGATAATAGCATTTTTTAAAAATCAAGGTTTTAGTATAACTACCAACTTAGAAGAAGCTAAAATCATACTTATAAACACTTGTGGATTTATTGAGGATGCAAAAAAAGAAGCAATAGATACAATTCTTGATATGGCAGATTACAAGATAAATGGAAATTGCAAGCATTTATTTGTATTTGGGTGCTTAGCTAAAAGGTATAAAAAAGAAATTTTAGAAAGTATGCCTGAAGTAGATTTAGTAGTTGGTGTAGATGAATATGATAATTTATCAGGAATAATAAGTAGTTATTTTAATAAAGCAGTATGTGGGAGATTAGATTTTAAAAATAGGACTATACTTTCAAATTTCCCAACATGTTATATACGTATATCTGACGGATGTAATAATAACTGTGCATACTGTGCAATTCCTTCAATTAGAGGTAAATTTAAAAGTAGAAATATTGAGGATATACTAGATGAAGTTAGGTATTTAGCAAAAGAGGGAATGCAGGAGTTTGTTATAATATCTCAAGATACTTCAAAATATGGTGAAGACATTTATGGAAAACCTTGTCTTGATAAACTTCTTCGTGAGATATCTAAGGTAGAAGGCGTAAAATGGATAAGGATATTATACATGTATCTTTATGAGATTTCAGATGAACTTTTAGAAGAAATAAAAAATAATGATAAGGTATGTAAATATTTCGACATACCAGTGCAGCATATATCTGATAAAATGCTAAAGGCAATGAATAGAAAAGATAATAAAAAACTAATATATGAAAGAATAGAAAAAATAAGAAAAAATATACCAGAAGCAATACTTAGAACTACAATTATTGTAGGTTTCCCAGGTGAAACAGACGAAGATTTTAATGAACTAATGGATGCTGTAAGAGAAATAAAATTTGACAAAATGGGGGCTTTTACATTTTCTCCTGAGGAAGGAACTATTGCTATAGAAATGGAAAAACAAGTTGATGAAAATATAAAAAAACAAAGATTGGATACTCTTTTAAAAACTCAAAAGAAGATATCTTTAGAAAAAAATAAAAAATATGTTGGAAAAAGATTTGAAGTACTCGTTGATGATGTATCTGAGGATAATTTGTATTTTTCATCAAGAACGTATATGGACGCACCAGATGTAGATGAGAAAGTACTTATAAAAATTGATGATGAAAGTAATGAAAAAATTATAGTTGGAGAGTTTGCTAATGTAGAGATTATATCATGTAGTGAATATGACTTATTTGCAAAGGTATTATAGAAAGGAAAGAATATGACAAGAGAAGAATTAAAGAAAACGACACTTGCTGATTTAAGAGAAATAGCAAATAAACTTAAAATTGACGGCTATGAAAGACTAAAAAAAGAATATTTAGTAGAGGAGATTGCTAAAAATTTAGAAAGAGATAATAAACTTGAAGAAAAAGTTGACATGCAAATTGAAAATCCAGAAACAGATTATATTGCAAATGGAATATTAGAAGTTATGCCAGATGGGTATGGATTTTTAAGAAGTGATAATTATCTTCCTGGAAACAAAGATATATATGTATCTCAAGTTCAAATAAGAAGATTTAAACTTGGTACAGGTGACAAATTAAAAGGTATTGCAAGATTTACAACAGACCCACAAAATAAATTTCCATCAATGATATATATAGAAAAAATTAATGATGAAATTGTTGATATTGCCTTAAGAAGAAAAGATTTTGATAGTTTAATTCCTATATACCCAGAGGAAAAATTAGTGCTTGAAAAAGATAGTAAAGAACTATCTACTAGACTTATAGATATACTTAGTCCAATAGGTAAAGGGCAAAGAGGAGTAATAGTTGCTCAGCCAAAAGCTGGTAAAACTACAATCTTAAAACAAATAGCAAATAGCATATTAAAGAATAATCCAGAAGTACATTTAATGGTTTTACTTATTGATGAAAGACCAGAAGAAGTAACAGATATTGAAAGAAGTATAGATGCAGAAATTATACATTCAACATTTGATGAATCTCCAGAAAATCATATAAAAGTATCAAAGATGGTAATAGAAAGAGCAAAAAGATTAGTTGAGCAGAATAACGATGTTGTAATACTTTTAGATAGTTTGACAAGACTTACAAGAGCTAGTAATTTAGAATGTGATCCTAGTGGAAGAACCTTATCTGGTGGTTTAGACCCAGCATCATTATACTTTCCAAAGAAATTCTTTGGTGCTGCAAGAAATATTGAAAATGGGGGAAGTCTTACAATACTTGCAACAGCACTTACAGAAACAGGAAGTAGAATGGATGATATTATTTTTGAGGAATTTAAAGGTAC
>CAZXLZ010000093.1:0-3155 GCA_964642045.1 uncultured Clostridiaceae bacterium | reverse complement strand
CCGAAACAATAATTGGAATCAGGATCTACCACGCCTTCACGCGATATACGAGCCACCGTAATATCAAAAGCTAAATCTAACAATATGCCAAATGATAATATAAATAGATGTATACAAAAAGCAGCTGGAGAGGGAACTGGAGATAATTATGAAGAAATTGTATATGAAGGTTTTGGGCCAGCAGGAGTAGCTGTAATTGTTGAAGCAATGACTGATAACAGAAATAGAGCTGCTGCTGATATAAGATGTATATTTGATAGAGCAGGCGGCAATATGGGTCAGACTGGATGTGTTTCATATATGTTTAAGAAAAAAGGTGTTATAATCATCGAAAGAACAGAGAGCATAGATGAAGACACATTAATGATGGATGCCTTAGACAGTGGTGCTGAAGATTTTGTAGTAGAAGATGAATATTTTGAAATTACATGCGAGCCTAGTATTTGTTATTCATTAAAAGAAACTTTAGAAGCTAAAAATTATGAAATAATGGAAGCTGAAGTGAAAATGATACCTGATTTAAAAAAGAGTTTAAACGAAGAAGAACAAGAAAAACTAGATAAATTTTTGGAAAAAATGGATGACTGCGATGATGTACAAAATGTTTGGCATAATGCTGACTGCTAATATGGTATAATTTTATATAAAAATGTAATATTTTTGCAATAATTTTAAGCTTTTCTATTGACTTTACATAAAAATAATGGTATAATTAAATTGTAGCTTATGACTAGCTACTAATAAGGAGGGGGTTTAAAAATATGTATTATGATAACAAAAGAACATTCTATGTTAAACAATATGGGCCAACAGTTCTTGTATCTGTTATAGCTCTTGCACTTATATCAACTGGAGTTATATATTATTTCGGTTCAAATGGTAAGGTTCAAGATGATAATATTGCAAATAACCCGGATGGACAACCATTAGTAGATGTAGCTACAAATATTGGAAGTGATGAAAATATCGAAGCTCCAGCAACAGAAGAGCAAAACAAGCCAGTTATAGATGAAAGTGAAATTCCAGAGGAAACTTCTGCACTAAAAAATGTAGAACCAGTTCCATATTTTAATGTTTTAGAAAAACTTACTTTATCTGATAATGTAAGTGTAACTTCAGTAGATGAAAAAGGAAATGTTTCTTTAAAACATAGTGAAGGAGATACTATTGTTGTTTCAATGATTGGTATAGATTATACGTATTCAACAAATGCAACGTATGATAAAATAAAAAAAGATTTAGAAGGAAAAGAAGTTAAGATCGCATTCGATACTGAAAGAGAAGTAAACGGTATAGGTGTAGCGTATATATACTTAGATGGTAATTTATATAATGCTAAACTTTTAGAGAGTGGACTAGCTACTTTGAAATCTGAAAGAGTAAATGTAGCACTTGCTACAGATTTGTCTAAAGCTCAAGCTGATGCTAGGAGTAACAAACTTGGTGTTTGGAACAGATAAGCATGCCGAGCTAAGGCTATATCGTCTTAGTTTTTTCATATATCAACCTCTTATAATCGCCTCTACATTTAAACGTAGAGGCAATTTTTTTATTAATTTTTGCTTATGTTGTTTATATTAATCTTTTAGGAAATTCAAAAGTTTATTTTTATCTTTTTGACTACGAGAAATATCATGTAAATTATAATATGTATTCTTATCATTAACATTATATAATTTACCATTTGCCAAATAGTACTTTTTAGCTTTTTCTATATCACATGTATTAAGTATATTAAAATTACATGGAAATACTTTTTTTATTTTAGATCTACACATATTATCTTTTATAAATACTTTTAATCTTCTTCTTGGTAATTTTTTTATATTTTTCTTTTTCTCTTTATTAGTAATAAGAACCAATTCTGCAATCCTATATTTATGAAGTAGTTTACGTATCAAATAGATATTTGTATTAGAGTAATCTATCTCTAAATAAACAGTGTGGACTTTATATATCAATTTAAAAAGATTTTTTAAATCTTTTAAAATATTTATATCAGCATCATGTTTATGTATATATAATTTATCTAAAAATATTTTGTTTTCATTTAATGCTGGTATAGATGAAACTAAAGCCCTACACATCAAAAAATCACGCTTCAGTTTAAATATCAGTCTATTAAAACGATATCTCACGTTGGGGCATTTTACATTATTTTGATAAACAAATTTACTTAAAGCATACATATACTTTAGTGTATGTTTATCTTTTAATATTCCATCAGAATAAGAGTTTAGTCCATAAAAAGCATTGTACATTAATATTGGAATAATTGTAAAGTGGTGAAATATAAATCTATCTAATATTTTGGTAATGTATGTAACTGGCATAAATTTATATATTTTATACTTTTTAATTAGTTTACAATAGCATTTTATTGTGTCGAAATCACTAATACTACTCATATATAATAGATGGGAAAGTATATGTGACGTTAGACTAGCATATTCTCTAAGTGTTATTTTTTCATCATCATATAACTCTTTATATACATTATAAAGTATAGTATAGTTTTTTAATAAATCTTCAAATCTTTCTATACTTGTAGATGCATCTCTTGTTATACTATTTGAAGTTTGAACATAATAATATCCTAAAAAATCGGTTCCTTTTATTGTTTTTGCCTTTGATATAGCTATAGGAGTAAGCAGAATATCCTCATGAACTCTGCCAGATACATACTTAAGCTGGGCAGATTTAAAATATTCCGTTCTATAGAAATATCCCCAAGGTACATCGAAAAAGGATACTCTATCTATGTTATTATACTTTAACAATGCTGTAATACCATCAATAGTATCAAATTTTATTCTATGTATTGGAGTCTCATGTTTATATAATTCATCTATTTCAATACAGTCAAAGCTTACAATATCTATACCATTATTAGTATATTTATTCATTTTTTTTAATAAATCAGTCGATATATAATCATCTGAGTCAACAAAAGTAAAATACTCTGAAGAGGTGAGAGATATAGCATAGTTCCTAGAGTCAGCAACACCTGTGTTTTCTTTATAATAATACTTAACATTATCATATTCTTTTATATATGTATCTACTAACTGTTTAGTGTTATCTGTACTTCCATCATCTACTATTATTAGATCAAAATTTTTATATGTTTGTTTAACAATACTATCAATGCATTT
>CAZXLZ010000092.1:0-3210 GCA_964642045.1 uncultured Clostridiaceae bacterium | reverse complement strand
AAATCAATATTTACATCTAATACTTTTATTTCATGTTCTTTATATTCACTCATTTTAATTTTCCTTTCCTATATTATTATACGCTTCATCACTTACTTCTTCACACCACTCAGTTTTAGTATTCTCTCCTGGCACTTCTACTGCTATATGACTAAACCAAGAATCTTTTTTTGCACCATGCCAATGTTTTACATTTGCAGGTATTGTAATAACAGTTCCCGGTTTTAATTCAACAGCTTCTTTTCCTTCTTCTTGGTACCAACCTTCTCCTGCAATACAAATTAATATTTGTCCTCCACCCTTTGTTGAATGATGAATATGAAAGTTGTTTCTGCAACCTGGCTCAAAAGTCACATTAGCTAAAAATACATTACATTCCTGTGGGTTATTAAGTGCATTTAAGTAACTTTTTCCACTAAAATATTTTGCAAAAGGATCATTTGGATTTCCAATACCAAATATATTATTTTTATCAAATTCTTCTTTTTTCATACTACCATTCCTCCATACATATAACCTAATTACAAATATTATATCAAAATAGTTATATATTTGTAAATACTATTTGCACATTTAAAATAATTATATTAAAGTATAAAAAATGAGTATAGAATAATCTATACTCAAATAATACTATAGTAATTTTTTGACATTAATGAAGTTTTACTATACCAATAACTATACACCTATGGCATAATATATTTAAAAATTTAGGGCACCTTGAATTACGTTTTTGAATGTATCAAAATCGTTTTCATAGACTCTTTTGTTTATCTCAAGCATAATAGATACAATTCTTGGATTTACTTTTCTATAAAATTTATTTGGTACAAGAGATCCTTTATATGGATAATTTATTTTAACACTATATCCATTACTCTTAAAGTAGTTCATGAAATAATTTGTTAATTCTTCAGAATAATAATTATCTTCTACCCCAATACATATATCTGGCGCTTCGGTATAATTAAATAACCTTAAAACAAGCTCTGATGAAAATGAATGCAAATCTATTATTACGCATTTTCCATAACTGTCTAAAATTTCAGTTACCCTTGAATCCAGCTTTTCATGATGCTGATCATAAATTTTAGAAACAGTTTCTCTGTGCTTAAGGCTAGGGCTAAACATTAACCTGCCATCACTAGTCTTTGTATAAATATATCCCATACCATACTTATTCATGACCTCTGAGTCATCTTTAAATCTTTCCACATCACAGTATAATCTAGAATACGGAAAGATGATAGCCTGACTTTTATCATCTAAGAATTCATCAACTCTAAAATCACACATAAATAGATTTTCTTTTTCTAATTCTTTTGGATCTATTAGTGATGTCTCTCTGTAATCATATGGGATATAAAGACTAGAATGAGGTATATGAATTAATGTATGCTTTTGCATATTTGCTCCTTATATTTTTTATTTTACAGTTATAAATACTAAACCTACTCTTTAATATCAAGTAATTCTTTTAAAAGCTTCTCTACTCCAAAAATATCTTTTGCCTGCCCAACAAATTCTGCAAAAAATTCATCCTCTGTCTGCCAATGACAAGGCTCATACATTTCATGAAAGTCTATCTCTGAGAACCCAATAATTTTAGGAAGTTCTTCTAATTCTTCTAAATCAATCTTCGCATTCAGCTCCGTCATAAACTGAATACCTTGATTTTTATCAGGTGCCTCCCCAATATAAAAAGGAAACTGCATATCTAAAATAATAATATCTATTTTAGAACCATTATCCTTAGTGCTTTCCAATACAGCTTTAAGCGATGAAACATAGTTATCTGTATGAGTATAATTAGTAATACCATACTTTTTAAAAAGTTTCTCAATTTCTGCAAACTTATAAATGCTATCTTCTACTACTAAAATTCTTTTTTCATTTTCCATGATATAGTTCTCCTTTTTGTAATAAAAAATTATATTATCTTAAAATAAGATAATAATCTGAAAAATGTGGTTCTACTGTAGTATGTGGATCTAAAAGCTTACAAATAATATTGCATTTTGAATAATCAATATAACTTTCATCTTGTGCCATCATACTAAAATTTATTTTTAAATACACTTCTGCCCCATATATCCAATAAAGCATTTTATTAACATAGACACACTCATCACGATATATACGAAGCACACAGTTTGCTTTTTTAGGTGAAGTACGCTCTACACTAAATCCTTTACATTCTATCTTCATTATCATATCATCATAAATTTTTTCAAATAAAGGTATGTATTCCTCATTAGGTTCATCTTGCCCATTTTTTATTGTACTACTTACAGCTTTTCCATTTTGAACAAACCCCCAATGAGAATACGACATTCCCCAAATTTGTGCAAGCTGAATACTGCTAAACATATAACTGGTACCTCCTTAGTTAATAGTATCTAAAAATAAATTGTTGACATATTATAACATAAAATTTGCTTACATTCAATATTTTTGATTTGTGTTATAAGTCATAAAAAAATGTGAAACAAAACTAACATTTTTTTCGAAAAATGTTTCACATTTTAATAAACTGTGTTATAATATTATTGACTTAAATATTATAAATTTTTATATTCATTTAGGAGGAAAAAATGGAAAGAAAAATTGAAATTATGAATCTTCTTGAAAGTAAAGAGACTCTTGAGAGCAAATTAAATTCATTATCATATGGCTCAGTTGAAATAAGAGAAAATGATTCAAATAAATATATATATGTACATTTCAGGGAAGATGGTGTAGCCTTGACAAAATATGTTGGAGAATACTCTGATGAACTATATAATTTAATATTAAACAATAATATAAAAGCCAAAGAATTAAAAAAACAAATAAAAGAAATAGTAAAAAAACTCAAAGAGCTTAATTATGTAGAAACTACACTAAATACAGATATAGAAAAAAATATAGATTTTGCCAGAAGGCACTTAGCTGACACTATTTATAAACAAGCTATATTAGAAGGAGTTGCAACAACACTTACAGATACGCAAAATATTATAGAAGGTGGTAAGGTAAATAATATGACATCTGAAGACATACTAAAAATAATAAACTTAAAACATGCTTGGGAGTTTATATTAAACAAAAATGTAATTTTAAGCGATACAAATTTCTCTCTACTATGTGAAATAAATAAAATAGTAATAGAAGGATTTTACTATAGTGCTGGTAGGATAAGGAATGTTCCTGTAACAATAAGTGGAACTA
>CAZXLZ010000091.1:0-3250 GCA_964642045.1 uncultured Clostridiaceae bacterium | reverse complement strand
AGAAAAATTTAGGTGAGTACATAGTTATAGAAAATGAATTAGGGAAATCTGATATAGTACATTTTCATACAATAGATTTAAAATTTTTTCTTTCACTTCCCTTTGTAAAAATAAATTCAAAGGCGGTAGGATATGTACATTTTTTGCCTGAAACTTTGGAAAATAGTATAAAGCTTCCTAAAATTATTAAAAAGATATTTTATAGATATGTTATAGCATTTTATAAAAGTATGGACTATTTGGTAACAGTAAACCCATATTTTATAGATAAATTAGTAAATTATGGTATACCAAGAGAAAAAATAGCATATATTCCAAATTACGTATCTGAAGAAAATTTTTATAAAATGAGCAAAATAAATAAACAGGAAATTAGAAGAAAATATGAGATTCCAAATGACAAATTTGTAGTTTTAGCAGTTCGGACAGCTCCAAACAAGAAAAGGTATATTTGATTTTTTAGATCTTGCAAGTAAAATGCCAGATATTCAGTTTATATGGGCAGGAGGTTTTTCATTTAAAACTATTTCAGATGGATATAATGAGCTAAAAAATGTTGTTAAATGTCCACCTAGAAATGTTAAATTTTTAGGTATAGTCCCAAGAGAAGAGATGAATGATATTTATAACATGTCAGATATGATGTTTCTTCCATCTTATGAAGAATTATTTCCAATGACAATTTTAGAATCTGCAAATGTTAAACTTCCAATACTTTTAAGAGATATTGAGCTTTATTATGGAATTTTAGATGGATATTATTTAAAAGGAAATACAAATGAAGAGTTTGAAAAAGAGATATATAAACTAAGAGATGATCCAAAATATTATAATAGAGCATGTAAGATGGCGGAAAAATGTAGTAAATATTATAGTTTAGAAAATGTAAGTTCAATGTGGAAAGCATATTATAACAAGGTGTATAAAATAAATAAAAAAAGGAAAATCTGGAGAAAAGTAAATGAAGTTTAAGATAAAAACAATATTAAACATATCATTAATAGTTATAATATTTTTAACAGTATTTATTTACATACTTAAAGTAGAAGGTGCTGAAAGAATGCTAGATACATTAAAAGGTATTAATATTTGGTGGTGTATAATAGGTTTCCTTTTTATATTTTTATACTGGTTTTTTGAAGCATTATGTTTATATATAGTAGAAAGGAAAATGTATAAGAATCAGTCATTTATTGATAGTTTTAGAGTAACAATGATAGGGCAGCTTTTTAACTCAATTACTCCATTTGCATCAGGTGGTCAAGTTTGCCAGGCAGCTGCAATGAAGTATGAAGGCAAGACAGTTAGTGATAGCGCTAGTATTTTACTTATAAAGTTTATATTATATCAGCTAACTCTTGTTATTTATACACTTGTTATTATAATATTTCAGTATAGTTATTTTAAAACTTTAGTTACAGGCTTTGTAAGGCTGGCACTTATAGGATTTTTAGTTAATTTTGTTGTTATATGTTTCTTGATACTTATTGGAATAAACAAAAAGTTTGTACTAAAACTATGTACATTCTTCTATAAAGTTTTATATAAAATGAGAATAATAAAGGATATAGATGAAAAATTAAATATGCTAAATGATAGTATAGAATCTTTTAGTAATAATTTTAAAATTATAATAGAAGAAAAGAGAATGTCTATAGGAATTATATTTATAACCTTCTTAGAGCTTACTGTATTTTTTGCTATTACATTTGCAATTTATAAAATGTTTGGGCTAAATGGAGCAGGTGTAACAAAAATAATATCTGCACAAGCATTTTTATCTATGGTAATGGCTTTTGTACCAATACCTGGTGCAGGAATTGCGGCAGAAGGCGGATTTCATATAATATTTAAAAATTTCTTTACTCCTTCTACTATAAATGTTGCAATTCTTATATGGAGATTTTTTAGCCTTTACCTTCCAATTATTGTAGGCGTTATATTTTTAATTAGCTTAAAAAGAAGAAGTAAATATATGAATAATGAAAAAGCTTAGCTATTATTTTTTATAGCTAAGCTAAATTATTATTATTATTATTTTAGTTTTAATCTATAAAGTCTTTGGATTCTAGGATTTTTTCTAAACATATCAATGTCAGATATATACTCAAATCCAAATTTTTCATATAGATTTATGTGTTTCGTATAAAGAAATATTTCATCAAAATCAATTATTTCTTTAGCTAGGTTAACTGCATTATTTAACATGTATCTCGCATAACCTTTTCCTCTATAATGTTCATCTATATATACATTACAAAGCCAAGGATATATATCTGGCCTTAAATCATAATCATGGTAGCTAAGTTGATACATACCTATAATTTTTCCGTTTAAAAATAATCCATAAGTCCTTGGAAGTTTATCTTTATTAAAGCTATATCTCATGAAATACTCGATCTCTTCACGTGTGTTTCCATCTTCTTTTCCCCATAGGTCATCCATCCATTCTATCATTTTACTGAAACTTTCTTCATCTATATCTTCTAAAATCTGTTTTATTTCTAAATTTTCCATGTCATTCACCCACAGTATTATATCATATTTTAACCGTATTTTAAAATATAAAAAAGAAAATGTAGATTTATTTACAATCTACATTTCTCTTTTTTCCAAATAAAGATGTCAGAACCTCCATTATGCAGCACATTTTGTCAGCTATAGTTACTATAAATGTCTCCATATATTTAGGAGGCAAAATAGTAAGTGGCCACATATGCTTTATGATTATATCTTCTTGCATATCGGTTAAGTCAAAGTATTTTTTTGCATTCTCAAGTGCGACTTTAGGATGATTAGTTGCATGGTGCTTCCGCTTTTCTTTATCTAGAATATGCCAGTCATATAAGAAAAAGTCATGTAGCAGGGCACCCCTTGCTGCCTCCTCGCTTCTAAGACCTAATTTGTTGCACATTTTATAAGTATAATATGCAACACTTAGCTGATGCTCGTAGCAGCTAGTATTTCCATGATGCATGTAATATTTACACTCAAGAAAGTTATCATCTGTAAGTATGTCTTTTATTGAAGATAAAAAAGCATCATCATCTGTAATTGGAATATACCGTCTAAATAGCTTAACTCTAAGGTATTCGTCATGTAAATCTACACAATTATTATAACTTGACAGTTGCATATAAGTTATCTCCTTTTCTTTTTTTTGCTTTTATATTATAACCCTTAAGAAAAAATAAATCAATAATTTTTTATATAATACTTGATTTATTCTAAGCATTATTGTATAATACTA
>CAZXLZ010000090.1:0-3279 GCA_964642045.1 uncultured Clostridiaceae bacterium | reverse complement strand
CTGATACCAAAGTTTCCGTCCTTTGTATATCAGGTAAATTATAAAGCAAACTTGCACTCCAATTATAATACCATCAATGACAGAAGAGCCTTTAGTATCTCCATGTAATATGAAAACATTTATTATATTAACTACAAGCAGTCCAAAAATAAATGCTGCAAGGCTAAACAGATGCATTGCCTTGTTCTTATTAATGAAACTGTATATACTACCTACAACTCCACAAATACATGCTGCAGTATAAATAAAAAATACAATAACCATAAATACCTCCGATTGTTTAAAAGTTAAATTAGTTTTTTCGATTGCATTTTTAGTATTATATCAATTCAAATTTTTATTCTCACCTTTCTTCATTTATTTTTTCCTTTGATTTTAATTTAATGAATAAATCACGTGCAGATATAGCAATACCTATTGAAGACAAAATAATAGGTAAACAAGCTGCATCGAAGCCTTTCTCGTCAACTGGAAATAAAAATAGCGATAAAATCTGAAGCCCGATAATCAAAGCAGATGCTATAATTATACCTACGTTATACCGTTTTTTTTCTGTGAAAAACCATCGAAAGACGCAAGAATAGAACACCATACTACAAACTAACTTTAAGACCTCAATCAAACCCTCCATATTTTTCTCCTTATCCTTTATTTTGTAGTTTTTTTATTAAAAGTAGAAGAAAAGTTCTTCAACTAATTAGTGATAGATTTTTTTAGGCAAATCAGATACATTATATCATAATATTGGTCACAAGTCAACATAAATCTAAAATTTGAATTTTAATAACAATATATATATTTGTTATATTATCTATTGTTTTTTTCATAATTCACTCTATTTTTATACTATTATTTCCCTTATACTTTGCATTTTAAATCTGCTTAGCCTTTTATTAAAAATACGCTCACAATAATTAAAAAGGCAGCTATTAACTTTTTTAACAAATTATTTCGTTCTTTTAAAAATAGATATCCAACCAGTACATTTCCAATTACAGTTAAAGCACATAGTGGAGCTACTGATGTAGCTTCTCCAAGCTGATATGCTCTTAACTGAACGACAAGTGTTAATCCGCAACAAACTCCCGCTATGCAAATTGCTTTCCAATTTTCACTCTTAAATTTATTTTTTATAGTAGATATCTTTATTCTTTCTGCACTAGTAATAAACAAAGCAGGAACTAATAAAGTTAGTGAAGCATAAAAAGCAAAATTAAAACTATTTGAATTGTTTACATCTAAAAATAAAGCGATTGATGAAATTATACTAGAAAATATTCCAAGTAACACATATTTATCTAATTTTTGATTTCCTTTTTTATAAAAGATAAGAATATTACTAAAAATAATTAAACTTGCTCCAACAATCTTTTTTAATACAAATTCTTCTTTAAAAAATAACAATCCTGCCAGTATCATAAATACAGTTGATAACTGCTTTATAATACTAAATGTTGACGCTTCTACACCACTTCTTACTGTAGTATTTATTCTATCAGATAAAGCATAGAAAACACAAGCAATCCCCAATAATAAATATATTTTCCAATCTGTCGGAAATTTATATTCAAAAAATATAGAAAACAATAGTGCAGTTATACCACCAATAAATTGTATTAATACTGTTAAAGCTCCATCTCCTTTTGATGTCTTAAGTGCAACTTTATAAAATTGATTATATGCAACAGCAAAAACAATATATAAACATACATATAAAACCCACATACAAATCACCTAGTAACATTATACACTATAAATAACTTATTTTGAATATCTTTAGGATATTATTAGTAATTTTTCAAAATATTACATTTCATACAAAATTATCCCTTGACATTAATATATCAAGGGATATATGTAAATCAACTATTTTTCTTCAACATCTGAACTAAAGATTTTTTCTTTAAGTTCTTCATGTTGTCTCTCCCACATCCGCTTTCCGATGTATAGCATGAAAGCAATTCCTATAACTTGCAAGACCACTAAAAATAGTTTAAAATCTATATCGTCCTGTGGAAAAGCAACAATTTCTGCAACATTAGTTGAAAACATAACAAATATTGCACCGGCTTGCTCAAATAAATAAATCGCTCTCTTAGTACAAATATACGACACCCAAGCATACACCAAGCCAAAGAGAGCTAACCAAAAAATTGCGTTGATTACGATTTGCATAAATTTATCCTCCAAATTTGTAGTTTGACCTCACAACTAATTATAATATCAGTTGCACTTTTTATTTTTATACATTTATATTATATCATATTTATAGCATAATTGCAATAGTTAATTAGCTTTCATCGCTCATATTTTACATAATTTTTTATACTTAGTTACTCCACACCATCAATACAATTTTAATAAACCCATTTAATTATATCTTTCATATCATCTGTTTCATAATAAGCTATAAGCTTTGTTAAATATTCACCTGTTTTTTCTACTAGTACAGCAATAATCCCTTGTCCACATCTAATCATTTCTTTATTTGAGGCAAGGTTTGCTACTCTTTTATTAACATCTATAAACATTTGACTTCTTTGTATAAAACAAAATATGCTAATACACCTTTCTAAATCATTTGGTATAGATAATAAATCTGATAGCTCTTTATCATAGTCACATTCGGATGGAAGTTTTGGCCTATATGATGTACCCATTATGCCTACTCCTTTATCTCTAAACTGTCCTAATGGCGCAACACCGCATCCCTTACAAATCTCAAAATGTACCTTTTTTATATATTCAGTAGTTAAAGTTTCATCAATTTTATTTAGTACATACTCCCATGCGTCCTTTAGTCCTTTTAATTTTAACATATCATCTACTGATATATTTCCTGTATTTACATTATTCATAAAAAGACAAATATCCGTAAATGTTATATCTATTCCTTCAAGTTTAGCACTTTTATATATATTATCTACTAAAGCTTCATAATTTGCTAAATCTGATGCATGTATATGAGCTTTAAAATCTTGTTCCGTAATATCCTCAAGGCTTCCTAAAATATCTTTGGCTTGAGCTGAAAGATGGATATGTCCTTCCATCAATTCCTTAATTCCAGAGGTCATATGCTCATAGATGAAAAACATCTTCTTATTGGAGGCTCTAATTTCATTTTGAGCAAGCTCATTAACAAGTACACGATATAGCATTTGGGTTACAAGCTCTATGGTCTCATAGGCTAAATCCTTGTGGTAAAAATCCTCTGTCCCCCAAAAGGCTATAGAACCAAAAGGAACATCCTCTTTCATTAAAGGGATGTCTATACCATAA
>CAZXLZ010000089.1:0-3386 GCA_964642045.1 uncultured Clostridiaceae bacterium | reverse complement strand
TAAATCTTTTAGAAATGAAATTACACCTGGTAATTTTACATTTAGAACAAGAGAATTTGAGCAGATGGAATATGAACTGTTTTGCAAACCTGGCACAGACTTAGAGTGGTTTGAGTACTTTGAAAAATATTGTCATGATTTTCTAGTATCTTTAGGAATTAAAGAAGAAAATATTAGGTAATTGGGACATAGCAAAGAAGAACTTGTATTTTATAGTAAAGCTACAACAGATATTGAATTTTTATTCCCATTTGGATGGGGAGAGCTTTGGGGAATTGCTGATAGAACAGATTATGATTTAACAAAACATCAGGAGTATTCAAAAAATGATATGTCATACTTAGATCCTGAAACAAATGAAAAATATATACCTTATGTTATTGAGCCATCTGTTGGTCTTGATAGATTAGTTCTTGCTTTTTTATGCAATGGATACGATGAAGAAGCTTTAGAAGATGGAGATACAAGAGTAGTGCTTCATTTACATCCAGCTGTGGCTCCTTGTAAAGTAGCAATTCTTCCACTTTCAAAAAAATTAAATGATGGTGCAATGAAAATATATGATATGTTATCTAAAAATTATACTGTAGATTTTGATGATGCAGGAAGTATAGGTAAAAGATATCGTAGATATGATGAAATTGGAACTCCTTATGCTATAACTTATGACTTTGATAGCGAAAATGACGGATGTGTAACTATACGTGATAGAGATACTATGGAGCAGGTAAGAATAAAAATAGATGAGCTTGAAGGATACTTTAAAGAAAAGTTTGAGTTTTAAATATTATACATATGAGAGGTAAAAAATATATATGAAAGATAACGATATATCAAAAGAAAAAAAGCCAAACTTAACTATAGAAGAGCTTGTAAAATATATTAAACAGTCAGATGAAATGAAAAAGCCTCCTAAAAAAAGAATGTATTATAAGACTAAGAGAAGAGTTGCTTTAATAGCTTTTTTAATACTGTTTATTTTGTACACAGTCTTCATATGGAGGCCATTTGATTTTAAGATAAAGTTTAAGGAAGAAACTTATGATATATTAGGAACAAATATTACTACTTTGAAAAATAAAACTATAAAAGTAGACAGTGGCGATGTAGTAGAAGTAGGAGAAAATATAGTTAAGATTTTGCCGTATGTAAATTATAAAGATGAAAAAAGTAGATATGCTGCCTTATTATCAGAAAAAGGTAATATATATAATTATAATCTTGATAGTAAAAAGTTATATAAGTACGATACTTTTTTAGAAAATATAGCTGATATAAAAGAAGAAAATTTAGATATTTATGATGTTATAGAAATAACTACAAGTAAGAATAAAAAGTATGTCTTAGGTTCAAGTAGTATTATAAAACAAAGTGTAGATGAGCTTAAATTAATGGATAATATACACTATGAATTTGATGGATATTTTGTTTATACAAGAGAAACAAACTTACATATAGCAAATTATGAGAAAGTGGCTCATTTTTCTATGATAGAAGAAAAAGAAATAAAAGGCATAGAAAAAGAAACAAGTTTTATAGATAAAGAGCAAAATAATATAAGCTATATAGAAATTCTAACAAGAGAGTATGAAGATAATTTATATATATATGGTATAACTAGTGGTGGAGAACTTACAGTATATAAGATAAATACCCAAGATTCTAATATTTTAAGTTTAGGTGAAAGTATAAGGTTAGATTTAATTAGTTTTAATAAGAAAATTAAAGGATTTGATAAAGATTATTTCTCTGAGACTTCTGTTAGAATTTTACCAGAAAATTCTGAAAATATAATTGAAGTATTTTTAGATAAGCTAATTTTAGGTTCTCTTTCTAATGATGAAAGACTTCTTGCATATAATACAGATTTTAAAGATGGAACTAAGTATAATGTTGTAGAAAATAATAATGGCGTGTATTTAAGATATGATGATGCATTCTATACTTGTTATACAAATGATGAGTTTCAATGTGTGTATTTGAACAGTTATGGAGAGCTCATAAAAGTGGTATTTCATTTTGAAAATAATGATTTAGAATTTGATACAGTAACAATAAAGCTTGATAATAATTTATCTGTTGAGGATATTTATTATAAGGAAGGTAGAACTTATATAAAAATAAAAGAAACTATTAAAAATGAATATATTGTATTTGAAAGTACGACAGATATAAAATATCATGAATATTTACTTGAAGACTTTATAAATAAACAAATAGGGGGATAAAATATGAATAAGAAAAAGAAAGTAGTAGCGATAGTAGTAATAACAATACTTATTTTAGCTATGGCAATACCATCATTTTCTATGCTTATATATTATGCATTTTCATAAAGTTATTTTAAATAAGGGGTGAAATATATGTTTGAGGGTATTTCTTCTTCAGTTGTAGATCTTGTATATAAAATTACAGATATATTAAAGCTTAATTCTGTTTATGGAATAATAAAGCTAGTTATAGATTTAAGTTTAGTTGCTATTATTGCTTACTTTTTATTTAGGCTTGTTAAGAAAACTAGGGCAGAACAGATAATTAAAGGTCTTATTGTTATATTTATACTGGTTGCTATATCATATGTTTTTGATTTAGTAATACTAAAATTTATACTTACTAATATTATGACATATGGCGTGCTGCTTGTGATAGTAATTTTTCAGCCAGAGCTTAGAGCAGCTTTTGAAAAAATTGGTAGAAATAGTAGAATAAGCAATGTTTTTGGCGTGGAAGATACTATGGCTATAAAACATAGTGTATCAGAAATATGTAAAGCAGTAGAAATACTTTCACTAAAAAAGATAGGAGCTTTGATTGTTATTGAAAGAACAACTAAAGTATCAGAAATAGCAAAAGAAGGAATAACAATAAATGGTAAACTATCTAGTGAGCTTTTGCAGAGCATATTTATGCCAAGAAGTATACTTCACGATGGCTCAGTTATTGTAGATAGAAATACTATTATAGCTGCAAAGTGTGTGCTTCCTCTTGCATCAGAAAATGCAGTAGATAAGGAACTTGGTACTAGGCATAGAGCAGCTGTTGGAATTACAGAAATATCTGACTCAATTGGGGTAGTTGTATCTGAGGAGACAGGGAACGTATCTGTCTCAGAAAATGGTAAATTAAGACTAAATATTTCAAATGATAAGTTAAGAGAGTATTTAGTTAAAAAAATGGAAACGAGCTCTTTAACTAAAACTATAAAAGAGGCAAGAAAGAATAAAAAAATAAAATAAGCATATAGTTTATTGGTGATGTAAAATGAAACTTATGCTATTTGATATTATACAGTCTAAAAATAAAATGTATAAAATAGTAAAGAAAACTACATCTATTGGAGATGTAGTTTATGTATATTTAAATAAGGAAATTTTAGAACCTACAAA
>CAZXLZ010000088.1:0-3534 GCA_964642045.1 uncultured Clostridiaceae bacterium | reverse complement strand
TTATATATAATGAAAAAACAAGTATTTATTGATGGTAATAAAAGAACATCTGTAATATATAGTAATCATTATTTAATTTCCAAAGGAAAAGGAATAATAGCAATACCAGCAGATTTAACAGAAGATTTCAAAAATTTACTTATTACATACTATGAGGGAAAAGATGATAAAAAAATAAAAAAATTTATAAAGGAAAAATGCTACATAGAAATATAAAATAATATATTTATAGTTAAAGATGTGAAACAAAATAATAATAATAATAATAATAATAATAATTAATCAAAAATGTTTCACATTTTTTATATAAAAAAAACAGTATGCCTTCAAGCTTACTGTTTTTTGACATTTTAATCAATACCTAAAATATTTTTTGCTCTTTTAACATCATCTTCTGTTGCTTCTCTTGTTTCTTCAAGTTCATATTTTTCGTTTATTTCACTCCATTTATATTTTCCCATGCTATGATAAGGTAAGATTTCCACTTTTTCCACAGTCTTTAATGTGGATAAGAAACTTTTAAGCTTTTTTAAATCTTCTTCATCATCTGTAACGCCAGGAACTAGCACTTGTCTTACCCACATTTTTATACCATTATCACTTAAGTATCTAGCAAATTCTAAGGTATATTTATTAGTTTTTGAGGTAAGCCATATACATTTTTCATCATCTATATGCTTTATATCTAACAAAACTAAATCTGTATATTTGAGCAGTTCTTTTATATCCTCTGTTATAGGGAATGAACCAGAAGTATCAATACATGTGTTAATACCATATTCTTTTAGTTTTTTAAATAAATTTAATGCAAACTTTACTTGCATAAGTGGTTCTCCACCAGAAAGTGTAACGCCACCACCGGATGTCTCAAAATACTCACTTTGCCTAATAATTTTTTTTACTACATCATCTACGCTATATTTTTCATTTATACAAGGCTGCCATGTATCTCTATTATGACAATATTTGCACTTTAAAGGGCAACCTTGCATAAAAACTACAAATCTTATACCTGGACCATCTACTGTTCCAAAACTTTCGAAAGAATGTATATATCCTATTATATCTTCCATATCTTTACCTATATTTTTTCATGTATAGTTCTATTTATAACATCAAGTTGTTGCTCTTTAGTCAGTTTAATAAAGTTTACAGCATACCCTGATACTCTAATAGTAAGCTGAGGATATTTTTCAGGATGCTCCATTGCATCTTCTAAAAGAGCTCTATCAAAAACATTAACATTTATATGATGTCCTGTCTTCATGAAGTATCCATCAAGAAGTGATGTTAAATTCTCTATTCTAGTTTTTTCGAGTTTACCTAATGCTTTAGGTACTATTGCAAAAGTATATGATATTCCGTCTTCTGCATAATCATAAGGAAGTTTTGCTATTGAGTTTAAAACTGATATTGCGCCATTTGTATCTCTTCCATGCATTGGATTAGCACCTGGGCCAAATGGCTCTCCATCTCTTCTTCCATCAGGTGTATTTCCTGTTGCCTTTCCATAAACTACATTTGATGTAATTGTTAAAATTGACATAGTAGGTTTAGCATCTCGATATGTTTTTTGGTTTCTTAGATGATTCATAAATTTCTTTGTTATATCTACTGCTATGCTATCTACTCTATCATCATCATTACCAAACTTAGGAAAGTCTCCTTCTATTTCAAAATCTATAGCTATTCCTTCTTCATTTCTTATAGGATTTACTTTTGCATATTTTATTGCAGAAAGTGAATCTACAGCAACTGAAAGACCTGAAATACCACATGCCATGGTTCTTATTACATCTTTATCGTGAAGAGCCATCTCTAAGGATTCATATGAATATTTATCATGCATGTAATGAATTACATTTAGAGCATTGATATATACTCTTGATACCCACTCCATCATAGTATCAAATTTTTTCATTACCTCATCATAGTCCAAATATTCAGAAGTAACTGGTTCAAATATAGGCGTTACCTGTTTTCCTGTTTTTTCATCTTTTCCACCATTTATAGCATAAAGAAGAGCTTTAGCAAGGTTACATCTAGCTCCAAAAAATTGCATCTGTTTCCCTATTCTCATAGCAGATACACAGCAAGCTATTCCATAGTCATCACCATAATAGTATCTCATCAAATCATCATTCTCGTACTGAATAGAACTTGTTTTTATAGACATTTTAGAACAGTAATCCTTAAATGTAACAGGCAAGTTTTTAGACCAAAGCACTGTTAAATTTGGTTCTGGTGCTGGACCTAAAGTTTCGAGTGTATGAAGAATTCTAAATGAGTTTTTAGTAACCATTGTCCTTCCATCTAGTCCCATACCACCAATTGACTCAGTAACCCATACAGGATCTCCACTAAATAATTCATCATACTCTGGTGTCCTTAAAAATCTAACAATTCTAAGCTTCATTACAAAATGATCCATAAGCTCTTGAACCTGCTCTTCTGTAATTTTCTTTTCTCTTAAGTCCCTTTCAAAGTATATATCCAAAAATGTTGATATTCTACCTATACTCATAGCAGCACCATTTTGCTGCTTTATAGCTCCTAAATATGCAAAATATAGCCACTGAACTGCTTCTTTAGAATCTTTAGCTGGTCTAGATATATCAAATCCATATTTTTCTGCCATAACCTTAAGCTCTTCTAAAGCCATTATTTGTTCAGATGTTTCCTCTCTTGCCTTTATAATCTCTTCTGTTAAATTTGGCGAAGTCATATTCATTAGAACATTTTTCTTATCCTCAATAAGTCTATCTACACCATAAAGAGCTACTCTCCTATAATCTCCTATTATTCTTCCTCTACCATATCCATCTGGAAGTCCTGTTATTAAATGTGAACTTCTAGCTGCCCTTATTTCAGGAGTGTATGCCATAAATACTCCATCATTATGAGTTCTTCTAGCAGTATGATAAATTTCTGCTATTTTATCATCAACCTTCTGACCATACGCTGCGCAAGATTTCTCTACTATACGTATTCCACCTTGTGGCATTATAGCTCTTTTAAGTGGCTTTTCTGTTTGAAGTCCTACTATTTCTTCTAAGTCTTTATCTATATATCCTGCATCATGTGAAGTTATTGTTGATGCTCTATCTTTAGATATTTCAAGAACTCCGCCATTCTTTCTTTCTAATTTATATAAATCTAAAACTTTATTCCAAAGTTTTTCTGTTTTCTTAGTTGCTCCTTTTAAAAAGCTTTCATCACCTGCATATGGAGTATAATTTCTTTGAATAAAATTTCTAACGTCTATTTCATCAGTCCAGTTTCCACCCTTAAAACCAATCCACTCGTCTTTTTCCATAATATCTCCTCCTAAGTTTTCGCTATATAATATGGTATATCATTTCTTAATTTTTTTCAATAATATTATGGTCTTTTTTTAATGTGACAATCATATTTTTAATCTATAAAAATATAATTTTTTAGAGGTGTATTTGTATGATAAAATGTGCTATTGTTGGGGCAACTGGTCTTGTTGGCACAACATTTTTAAAAGTTTTAGAAGAGAAAAAGTTAAAT
>CAZXLZ010000087.1:0-3639 GCA_964642045.1 uncultured Clostridiaceae bacterium | reverse complement strand
TCCAGCACCTTTTATTTTTGCTCCCATAGAGTTTAGAAATATTGCAAGATCTACAATATGTGGCTCTTTTGCAACATTTTCTATAACAGTAGTACCTTCAGCAAGTGTTGAGGCAAGAATAGCATTTATAGTTGCACCAACACTAACAACATCTAAGAAAATATTATTACCTATAAGGGTTTTCCTAGAAGCGTAAACATTACCATTTTTTACCTCTACAGTACTTCCTAATTTTTCAAGCACTTTTATATGCTGATCAATAGGTCTTGCTCCTAAATTACATCCACCTGGAAGAGAAATTTGTACATTTTCAAACCTTCCAAGCATACTTCCAAGAAGATAATATGAAGCTCTGAATTTGGAAGTAAGCTCAGAAGAAGCAATACCACCATGAACATTAGTATTATCTATAATTATTTCATTTCTATTTACGTATTCTATTTTAGATCCTAAATCTTGAAGAATTCTAATAAAAGCTCTTATATCACTTATATCAGGTACATTTTGAAGATGGCACTTACCATTTACAAGTAGTGTTGCTGGAATAATAGCAACAGCTGAGTTTTTTGCACCACTTATTTTTACAGTTCCTTTTAATCTACAAGGACCATTTATTACAAATTTTTCCATATATCCCTCCTAAATGCGAAAATATTTCGTAAAGTCTAGCTTGAGTATATCATAAAAGTATATAAAAAACAATAAATTTTTTTAGAATTTTGAAGAGCAATTTTTAATATTAGGGATAAATGGATTTAAAATTATATTTGGGGTGTTGCATGTCAAGTTATTTAAGCTATTTTCTATACATAAAAAATTAGAAAACAACCCTATATCTACACCTGTTAGGTAGTGGCAAGGACCAAGGAAAAATTTGGCACCTGAAAAAAGTAGTAAAGTACTTGGACTTAGCAAATCATTCACCTCCTATAATCATTATATGATTATTAGAAATAAAAAGATATAAATATTTGAGGTTATGCTTATATTGTAATGAAATTTTTTATTCTCATTTCATCTTAATTTTTAAAATATATAAATTCTATATGCGAGATTGACATAAAACAATAAATATGATATAATTTATGAGTAAATTTTAAAAAAAATCTAAGATAATTTGGAGGTTGTATATGGAAAAAGATTCTAAAAAAATGGAAATGACAGAAGAAGCAGTAGCAAAAAAGATAGCAGAATTAGAAAATAAGTTAAAAGAGCAGGAAAATCTAATTTATATCAACACTTGGACCTTGAAAATCTTAGAAACTTTTAGAGATGAGCTTAATAATTTTGAAGGAAAAGAAGAGGAATTTACCAGCTTTTGCTATTATCAGCCCTACTATTTATATCATTCAGATGTTCAAAAATATTTTGAAAGGGCAGCAAGAGAGCTTGGCTTTGACATAAGGATTGAACAGGAAAAAGACAAGTATTCACCACGGTACGTTAAACTTAGTTTAATGCCTAAACCAATTTCTGAAAATGACAAAAGATCAATAGCACATATGCTGTTTGATGGCATAAAAAATTTAAGCTATGAAAAGGAAGAAATAAATGATAAAAATAATGATAACAGTTACGTAATAACTGTAATAGATGGTGATACTAATCTACCTAGGAATATTAAAAATGGAAGATATAGTCTGGTTAGAATTCCTGGCGATGAAGAAATCTTAAGTTTACATAGCTTAGGGAAAATAAAAGAGGAGTATTCATATATCAAAATTTACAATAATATTTTATCTAGGACTTGTAATGCTTTAAAGCGAGCAGATATTGAATATATTGAGGAACTTGAAGGTTATGATGATAAAAAATTAGAGCTTATAAGAAACTTAGGCAGCAAATGTATAGCTTTAGTTATTGCACTTTGCAAGAAATACTCAGTAAATGTTTATTGTTCTCAGAAAAAATATGAGCGGGAAGCCAAAATCTTTTTAGATATGCTTGAAAAGGGGTTAGGTGAGGAGAAAGCAAAAACTACTCATAGTATAACTGAAGTTTTTTAGAGATATTGTCTTTTAAATGAAGATAGTGTAACAAGTAACCCTATATATACAAAAGTGTATCATGATATTCTTCGGCATGACATAGGATTTATAGAGGATCTTGAGGGATACTATGCTGATGATATATCTCATATTTATAATATGGGAAAGACCGAAGCTGCAATTGTAATAATTCTTTGTAATAAATATGGCGTGAATATAAGGTATAGAGAATCAAGTGAGGAATATGCAGATCTTATTTCGAAATATGAAAAGCTCCTTATAACAAAATAATATGATTAAAAAGTTCTCCTTTTTGAAGTGAACCCAAATTGTTAGACAAAAAAGTTTAACAAGGAGGGTTCACTTCATTTAGGAGCTTTTTTCTTTAAAAAAATAAATACTAACCAAAGATTTTACTCCTCAGTTAGCATATCAAGTATTTTAGCATGTATATTTTCGCTATTTTCTTGCCAATTTTTTGAAATAGTTTTAGCAGTTTCTTTATTTCCAGCAAAAAGGTTTATATTAAATATATCTTCATTATCATCTTTTATATAACAATTAACTTTGTACCTACCATCTTTAATAGGAAGAAGAGAAGCACCTATTTCATATTCTTTTTTTATTTCAGTTATTGTATTAGAAATCATTTTCTTTAGTTTGTATAAATCAACTCCTGGTATAAGCTCAATTAATTCTTTTAAAGTTGTATCACCTTTTTCAGTTAGAAAGTAAAGAGCAATATCATCTGAAAGTTCGATATCGATAAAATCATTTTGTCTAAGATATTCTATATATTCACAAACATCAAAATATGTTATATTTCCAAGTTCTAAACATAGATTAGTTATTTGATCTATGGATAGATGTTTCTTAGCTGTATCTAATATATATAGTATTAATAGTTTTTTGTCAAATATTTGGAATTTTTCTAACAAATTAATCACCCTCACTTTACAAATGACAATTAATATTATACAATATATCTATCAAAAAATAAAGAAAAGAGGTAAAAAACATGAAAGAAACTTTCATTGTAGCAATTGATGGACCTAATGGCTCAGGAAAATCTACTATTGCAAAAGAAGTAGCTAAAAAGCTTGGTATTACCTATATTGATACGGGTGCTATGTATAGAGCTCTTGGCTATTATTTTGTTTTAAATGGTATAGAGATGACTGATGAAAATGCTAAAGCTTATATGAGAAAACCTAAGCTTGATTTTAGATATGAAGATGGAAAAACAAGGGTAATCTTAGATGGCGATGATATTTCATCGAAAATAAGGACACCCGAGATTTCAATGGCAGCATCTAATATATCTAAACTTCTTCCTATACGTGAGTATCTTGTTGAACTTCAAAGAGGTATGGCAAGTGAAAAAAGTGTTGTTATGGAAGGAAGAGATATAGGTAGTGTAGTATTTCCAAATGCCGATATTAAAATTTATCTTACGGCTTCTGTTGATACAAGAGGTGAAAGAAGAAGAAATCAGTATTTAGAAGAAGGATAAGATATAAGCTTTGAAGAAGTAAAAGCTGATGTTGAAAAAAGAGATAATCAAGATATGAATAGGGCTAATTCACCTTTAAAAAACGTGGATGATGCAATATTAATTGATAATACTAACATGACTCTTGAAGAGAATGTA
>CAZXLZ010000086.1:0-3654 GCA_964642045.1 uncultured Clostridiaceae bacterium | reverse complement strand
TAAAAATGAACCCTCCTTGTTAAACTTTTTTGTCTAACAATTTGGGTTCACTTCAATATTTTGGACTTTATTTTATACTATCTTAACTAACATTTCATATTATACTTTGGTCTAACTGCCTTCCTTACTTCCAGAAGATACTTTATAGCTTTATCAATTCCCCAAGTAGTAATAGAAGTAACACCATCAGCTGTAACAACAACTGATTTTATATCTTCGAATATGTTAAGCACATCAAACTTTTTATAATTATTTTGCCACTCAATTTTAAAATTATTATTATGTGATATATTTGATATTATAATATCACCATCAATAGTATGAAAAAGAATTCTTGAAATATTTGGAAATTTTTCTTCCCAAGATGTAGTATCTAATAAAACCTCAAAACTGCAATCTTTCTGCTTATACACATTATTCATAATATCATTGCAAAATGAACTTGCTTTCAGTAATCCAATGTATTCAAAAAATTCTTGTTCATGATAAAATTCTCCATCCATCTTTATACAAAGCTTATTTCTTACATCATCTATTGTAAATAATTCTCCACAACACTTACAACGAGTGCCATTTTGAGGAATGCAGTAAAAATTTGAAAGCTTCTTTAAACTTCTATTATTGTTTTCTATGAAGGCTTCATATTCTTGCACATCTCCTTCGATGAAAATATTTTTAAGCTCATCTTTCTGAAAAGCAGTTATATTTCCTTTATCATCCAAAAAGTAACTTCCAAATATTATATACTCATTTAACTTTCCAGAAGGATATTTTTTCTTATAAATTTTCCTACTTTCTAACATTTCATTTAATGTATATAAACTACTAAGAGATTCATTTATTCCATTTATACTATCAAACCTTTCCTTTTGTACATCAAATTTTCTTTCTTCATAAGTAATTTCTGCTTCTAAAATCTTCCTTTTCTTAGCTTTCCGCCTAAAATTATCGGCTTTTACCATAAAAATCTTAAGTTGCTCTTTAGTAAAATAAGGATTTCCAAATATATCAAATGACATAGGAATAATTCTCTCACCAAGAACAGTAACATTTACTGTTTCAGTATTAGCTAAATAACTTAGCTCTATCTTTCCACATTCTTCTATTTTATCAAATGCTAAAATAATAGGCTTATTTTCAATAATCATAAAATTCCTCCTCTAAATAAATTTATTTTGAAGTTTTGCACTTTTAATAATTGTACGACTATATAGATATGGAAAATATTATATCATACTTCACATAACAAATCAACAAATTAATTATTTGATATATAGAAAATAAGCATTTTTCTTTACTTGCTAAACAGGCTGTGATATAATCTTTCAAAGTATTACTTACAATAATACATAATAGAATAGGTGTTAGAAATAATGGCAAATAAATATATTGAAGAATTAAAAAAAGAAATTATTAGTTATTATTATACTTTTCCTGATATTGATTATGTTTCAATACTGATGTCTTGCACAAAAAAATTAGAAAATATTGATAATGAAAACTTAGATTTAGAAGAATTAACTACTACAAAAAATAAAATACTATCTATAATATTGGATATTCCATTATACCTAACTAATAAAGATTTTAAATATTATATTAAACTTATTAATAAACTAAAAATTTACAAATACAAAGATAATATCATTTTTAAATTGCTCCTTAAATACTGCCCTAGATTAGGTATTATATACCACTTTTCAAGGTATAGGCTAAAGATGTTTTCTAAATACCAAGCATATAACTTTAAATTTAATTATACTAAAAAAATTATGCCATACCCAAAAAAGAATTTACATTCAAAGAAACTTTACATACCTTATATAGAACTTGTAATAACTACAAAATGTACTTTAAGATGCAAAAATTGTGCAAATTTAATATCTCATTATGAAAAGCCATATGATGTAGATACAGATATTATATTAAAGTCAGTAAAAAAAATAACTAAATGCTGTACTGAAATAGCACGATTTAGGATACTTGGTGGTGAACCTTTCTGCAATCCAAACTTAAAAGATATTATTAAAATATTGCCAAAGAAAAAGATAAGAGATATAGTAATAGTAACTAATGGAACACTCATTCCTAATGATAAGGAACTTATTAAAGTTATGCAAGATAAACATGTACGTATTGAAATAAGTGATTATGCTAATTATTCATATAAAAAATATGAACTATTAAATTTTTTAGTAGAAAACGATATAGAATATTCTATTTACCATACTAACAATTGGTATGACTATGGTGAATTTAAAAATTATCACAGAGGAGAATCTGAAATTAAAGAGCAATTTTTGAGTTGTGATATCCCTTGCCGTAGCATATTAAATGGCTGCCTTTACTACTGTCCTAGAGCTGCACATGGATATGATTTAGGATTAATAGGTAGAAATGAAGATGAATATATTGATTTATTAAAAAATAGTAATAGAAAAAATAAACAAGAAGTAAAAAAATTAATTAAAAGGCAAAATAGCATAGAGGCATGTAAATATTGTTTATATGGAACTAAAGATTGTAAATTAATTAAAGTTGCTGAGCAGCTTCCAAAAAAATAAAAACTATAGCAGTCATACTTATATGGCTGCTACTTTATATAATATTACTATTTTTTTCATATAAACAAAATCTTGTATATCTATATATTATTTTGTGCTAATATAATAAATATATACATTAAAACTATAAATATATTAAAATTAAACTATACTAGGCTCATCTTTGCTTTTCTTATATATTTCTTCCCTTTTCTGCATAATCCCATTATTTCACTACTTTTCATAACACCAACAGCCATACCAATTGTTGCTCCAGCAAGTATTCCTTTTACAAAACTCATCTTTATCTCTCCTTTCTATACTTATATTTTTTGCTTTGAAAAATTTTTCAAACTAGAAAAAATTTCATATATGCTAAGAATAAGTATAAATATATTAAAATAAAGTTTTACATTTTTTGTATCTATGAATTTTGAAGTTATAACTCCAATTATAGAAAAAATAATTGTAAAAATTATAAGTTTAAAAAATATTTTTTTATCAAAGTTTTTATTTTTCAAGTTAGAAATAGTAGCGGTTATACCAACACATATAAACATTATTAAATTATATACTATCGAGACTGTATGCTCGGATAAATTAAAAAGATTTAGTAAAAGGACAAATATACTTCCTCCACCTATTCCCATGCCTGCTAAAATACTTCCAACAATTACACTAATAACAAATAACATATAATCACCCCTTTATCATGCTAATCACTGAAAGCACTGCCATAAGTATACCTGATGTTAAATTTAAAACATTAGGATTCATTTTTTTCATAATTTTACTGCCTATAACTCCACATATTAACGATACTAAGGATACCGTTAAACATTTAAAAAATTCTACTTTTGTTCCTGCTATAATATAAGCTATCAGGCTAACTATTGATGTTAAGGATAAGACAGCAATACTTGTACCTCTAGATTTATAAGTATCACTTTTTTTTATAAAAACTAAATAGAAAATTATTATCTGCCCTGCTCCACAAGTAAAAAATCCATTTATAAATCCAGATATCATTCCAATTACATATAACATATTAATATTATTTTCATTTTTTACAAATTTACACATAATATATCATTTTTATTTATATTTTTCA
>CAZXLZ010000085.1:0-3666 GCA_964642045.1 uncultured Clostridiaceae bacterium | reverse complement strand
CAAGCAGAACGAGGAAATCTATTTCATCGTTGCCGGCAAAGGCTTCATGGAAATCTGTTGATAATTACCTCTTTTTGTGTTATTATATTAGAAAAGTAGGTGAAAATATGGATTTTGTACATTTACACGTACATACAGAATATAGTCTTTTAGATGGGGCAAATAAGCTAGATGAACTTATAGATAAAGCTTTAGAGCTTAATATGAAAGCTATCGCTATAACTGACCATGGTAATATGTTTGGCGTGCTTGAAATGTACAAAAAATGTAAAGAAAAGGGTTTAAAGCTAATATGTGGAGTAGAGGCTTATGTTGCACCAAGAAGTAGACTTGAAAAAGAAGGAAAAATAGATAGTGAACCATGTCATTTAATACTTCTTGCTGAAAATATGACGGGTTATAAAAATCTGTGTAAATTGGTTTCACTTAGTTATACAGAAGGTTTCTATTATAAGCCTAGAATAGATAAAGAGCTTTTAAGAAAGTATAATGCTGGGATAATATGTCTTTCTGCTTGTCTTGCAGGCGAAGTAGCTAGGGAGATAGTCTCAGGAAATATTGACGCAGCCGAAAAAGTAGCTAAAGAATATTTAGAAATATTTGGAAAGGATAGATATTTTTTAGAACTTCAATCAAATGGAATAAGAGAGCAGGTTTTAGTTAATCAAAATTTAGTAATTATAGCAAAGAAACTTGGTATAGGAATAGTTGCAACTAATGATTGCCACTATATATCTAAAGATGATTATTATTTTCATGAACTCCTTCTTTGTATTCAAACTAAAAAAACAATAAAGGATGAAAATAGAATGAGGTTTCAAACTAATGAATTCTATGTTAAGTCCATGGAAGAAATGACGGAGGCTTTTAAAAATCTTCCAGAAGCTATAGAAAATACAGTTAAAATAGCAGATAGATGCAACGTAGAATTTGAATTTGGACATACTATACTTCCAGAGTTTAAGATAGATGAAAACATATCTCACCTAGAATATCTAACTAGACTTTGCGAAAATGGAATAAATAAGAGATATCCTTCTAATATGTATGATGAAGAATATATAAATAAAGCTAAATCAAGACTAGAATATGAGATAGATGTAATAGACAAAATGGGATTTACTGATTATTTCCTTATAGTCCAGGACTTTATTAATTATGCAAAATCTGTAGGGATTCCAGTAGGACCAGGTCGTGGTAGTGGTGCTGGCAGTATTGCTGCATATTTAATAGGTATTACTGACATAGATCCACTTAAATATAACTTGATATTTGAAAGATTTTTGAATCCTGAAAGAGTTAGTATGCCAGACTTTGATATTGATTTTTGTTATGAAAGAAGATCAGAAGTTATAGACTATGTAACTAATAAGTATGGCAAATCACATGTTGCTCAAATAATAACATTTGGTACGATGGCAGCAAGGCAAGCAGTTAGAGATATAGCAAGAGTATTAGATATATCAAGTGCTAAAGCTGATATGCTTGCTAAGATGGTTCCTCATGACCTTAATATGACTATTGAAAAAGCACTTAAAATGAATCAAGATTTGAGTGAAATATATGAAACTGATGAAGAATCAAAGCAGGTTTTAGATTATGCAATGAAAGTAGAAGGAATGCCAAGACATGCATCAACGCATGCAGCAGGTGTAGTAATTACAAAAGATACAGTAGATAGTTATGTGCCACTTTATGAAAATGCAGGACTAATATCTACTCAGTACACTATGACAACATTAGAGCAGCTAGGCTTGCTTAAAATGGATTTCTTAGGTTTAAGGACGCTTACTGTAATTCATGATACAATAAAGCTTGTTAAAAATACTAGAGGAGAAACTGTTACATTTGATATGAATAATCTTAATGATAAGGAAGTATATAAGATGTTATCAGATGGAAAGACAAGTGGAGTTTTTCAGCTTGAAAGTGAAGGTATAAAAAATGTATTAAAGAGGTTAAAACCTGACTGTATAGAAGATATAATTTCAGTCATATCACTATATAGGCCTGGACCTATGGATCAAATACCTAGGTATATAGAAAATAAAAATAGAAAAGAAGTAAAATATACTCATGAGGCTTTAAAACCCATTCTTTCTGCTACATATGGATGTATGGTATATCAAGAGCAAGTAATGCAAATATTTAGAGACTTAGCTGGATATAGCTTAGGCAGAGCTGACCTTGTTAGACGTGCTATGAGTAAAAAGAAACTTGATGTAATGGAAAAAGAAAGAGCTATATTCATTCTCGGTGCTAAAAAAAATGGTATAGATGAAGAATCATCAAATAAAATATTTGATGAAATGTTTGATTTTGCCAAATATGCGTTTAACAAATCACATGCTGCAGCATATAGCTGCATTGCCTACCAGACAGCATATCTTAAATGTCATTATAAAGAAGAATTTATGGCAGCAACTATGAATAGTTTTCTTGGAAATCAGGTTAAAATATCAGAATATATAGAGGAATGTAAAAATCTTAAGATAGAGGTTTTGAAGCCTGATATAAATGAAAGTTTTGAAAAATTTACTGCAAAAGATGGGAAAATAAGATTTTCTTTAGATACTATAAAAAATGTATCATCAAATAGTATAAAAGACATAGTAAGAAATAGAGAAAGCTTTGGAAAGTTTACAAGCTTTATGGACTTTGTAAATAGGACTTCAGGAGAAAATGTTAATAAAAAATGTATAGAATCTTTGATAAAAGCTGGCTCATTTTTGAATGTTGAAAAAGAGTATAATACATTAGATTTGCTTGAAAATTTTGAGAAGATTGTTGATAATGTATCTATTCAAAATAGGAACAACTATAAAGGGCAGATCAATCTTTTTGATACATCAGATGAAAAAAGTAGTATAAGTATTGTAAAATCAAGTAGGAAGTTAGATAAGAAAGAAATTCTTGATATGGAGAAAGAGGTACTTGGATTATATATTTCTGGTCATCCACTAGAGGACTATATGGATTATATAAAGAAAAATAGCACAGTTATGACAAAGGATATAGTTATAAATGACATATCTGACATTCCAAATGAAGACATTCTAAGGCTTGATGGTAAAAATGTAACTATATGTGGAATTATAGATTCATGTTATATAAAATATACTAAGAAAAATGAGCAAATGCTTTTTGCTATTCTTTCTGATATTTATTCTCAGATTGAACTTATAGTGTTTCCATCAGTATATATGAATTTTTCTAATATTTTTCTTGAGGGAAATATGATAAAAGTAACAGGAAAAGTTAATATTACAGATGAAGATGGAACTAAGATAATAGTTAGAAGTGCTGAAAAAATAACAAAAACTGAGAGTATATATATAAAAGTACCAAAAGAAAATTTAGAACTTGTGGATAAAGTTGAAAATATAGTAAAAGATTTATCTGATAAATATTATGGAAATATACCAGTATATCTATTTTTAGAAGGTACAAATAAAATGAAACTTTTAAAAAGAGATAGATGGCTTAATAATACTGATGATATAATGAAAGAACTTAAGCTTAGGTTTGGTGAAGGTAATGTGGTTAAGAAATAGCAATATGAAAAGGTGGAGAATTTGGAAAATAAATATAATATGACTAAAGATGATAATACATTTTTTGCACAAAGAAAATATAATCCGCCAACCCCCAAAATGACGCCCAGCC
>CAZXLZ010000084.1:0-3738 GCA_964642045.1 uncultured Clostridiaceae bacterium | reverse complement strand
ATAAAGAGTTTATTGGAGATATTTCTGATGAAGAGTTTGTAAAACAATCTATTAAACAAATTTCTGAATTAGGTAATATTAAATATTTGATAAATAGCGCTGGAGAACCTTCTTTTAAACTACCTGCTGAATATGAAAAAGCTGATATAGAAAAATGTTTTAAAGGTTTACAGGGAATGATATTATGTTCTGCGAATACTTTAAAGGTAAAAGGGGAACAAGACTTAAAAATAGTAAATATTATGTCGTCAGCAGCATTAAGAGGAAATAAGCAAGAGAGTGTATATTGTGCAACTAAATGGGGAGAAAGAGGATATACAGAAAGTTTGAAAGTAGCATATAAGGGTACATCAGTAAAAGTAATTGGTGTATATCCTGGAGGAATTAATACAAATTTTTATAAAAATAGTAGGGATTATGTTACTGTAGAAAAACAAAATACATTTATGAATCCTAATGAAGTTGCAAAAATAATTTGCGATAATATATTTAGTGATTTAAACTTAAATGTGGCAGATATAATTATTGAAAGGAATAACAATGGAGATAAATAGGAAAACAATTGAGAATGATGAAGAATATTTAAGACAAGTATCAACACCAGTTGATTTAAAACATGATCATTATATGCAATATATTGAAGTGCTTTCTACATAATTTAAAAATAATGTAGCTTTCACTTTAGCACCTGTGCAAATGGGTATACCTAAAAGATTAATTTATATAAAAAATACATCCCAAAATATGGATAATAATTTTGACTCGGAATATGATGAGGGTATTGTTTATATTAATCCTAAAATCATTTCTACAAAAGGTCTAACAAGATTTTTAGAAGGCTGTGAAAGTTGTATGTTTATAAAAAATGGAAAAGTTATTCACTATGCGGGTATAGTTGATAGACCTTATTTAGTAGAAATAGAATATGATGATATTCACGGTAATAAGAAAACTAAAATAATTGAAGGATTTGAGGCTACTGTATTTTCTCATGAGTATGATCATTTAAATGGAGTACTTCATATGGATAGAGCAAAGGAAATTTTTGAAATGACTTCAGATGAGATGAAGGAGTATAGATCTAAAAATCCTTATGAGGTATTATCTAAAGACTCTGACTTTGAAGAATATAAGATCTAATAGAACTTATTATTTAATCAATGGTAAGGCAACATTTGTTTTTGAAAAAGAAATAATGAGTATTCAAGGTGGAGAAATGATTACTATTCCAATGGATACAAAATACGCATTTAAAGGAAAATTTGATGCAATATTAGTTGATTGTCCTGCTTTTGATTCAAATGATGATATTATTTATGATGAAGAGTTAGATGATAGAATATAAAAGTTAGGAGAATGAATGTGAATTTAGAAATAATTTTAGATAGTTTAATTAGTAATTTTAGTCCATATTCTATATTTTTATATGGTTCTAAAGCCACTTGTTCAGATAACAATAAAAGTGATTATGAAATTGGGGTTATTTTTGAGGATGATAAATATGTTACTAGACAAGAAATATCAAATTTAATCAATCACAAGGATTATGCAATATTCCCCTTTAAATTAAGTGAAGTAATAAATTATGATATTGATACACCATTTCAAAAAAACATTTATTTGAATGTTTTAATAAACGGTGGATCTAAAACTTTATACGGCAAACCCATATTACAAGATTTAAATGCACCTAAAATAACAGTTGATGATCTTCTAGCAGATATTAATTTTAATTTAGGAGTTGCTTTATCTGCTGTTAGAGTATATAAATCAGGAAATACAGAATTAGCAAATGATATGTTTTATAAATCTTGCTTTTATGTAACCAGAGATCTAATATATTGCTTGTCAAAAAAATTATGCTTATCTTATAATGAAATATATGAAAGCTCAAAAAAGATAGAGATTCCAAATGAATATAAAGAAATTTTGGATATTGCTCATTCTTTAAGAAACAATGAAAATATAGAATTTAGTACTAAAATATACTTCAAAAATATTTCTTATATTAATAAGTTTATATTAAAGAGAGTAAGTAAGTATAAAACAGGCTTGCTTACATAAGAAAGTGTTAAATATGACATGGAGCTAAAAAAATTCTTGGTTCAGTCATTTAGCAATAGAAACACTTGGAGAAGATACTTCTATTGAATGATGTGATTCTGTAAGTGATGAAGACATGATAAATTATATGATGGTGATAGTAGAAATTAAGGATTAAATAATTATAAAAATCAAAAAGTTTTAGTAATAATACATTTTGAAATAATTAGTATTATTCATAGAAAATTAGGGTTTTTAGTAAAACCAGTCGATAATCTAGAAATTGTTGAGATAGTTATTTAATACTATAAACAGATTTATATAAATTTTAAAATTAAGTAATTTATGTCTGTTATCAATTAAAGTATGCCAGTTCTTTATATCATTATAATTCTAAATAATGAATATTTTGTTTGAAAAATAAAGTAATTTGTGTTATTATATAAAGCAACTTTTGAGGTGATTTTATGTTAGAGAAACAGGATATTAATAAGATTGTTCTTAATATGACAGAAGACTTAAATAAAAATATTTCATTATTAAAACATGCTTTTGGTAGTTTGCAATTTTTAGATGACACTAATCAGACATTATTACATATTTTAGTTGATGCTATATATGATGAAGATAAATGTTTTCTAGCAATTAAATCGTTGCTTAGTATTGGAATGAATCCAAATGCTAAAGATGAGTTTGATTATATTTTTATTCAGACTGCTTTATATGCTGGATATAGTGAAAAATTTATACTTGATATAATCAATTTAGCCTATCAGCATGGGTTAAATGTAAATCATATTGATAGTGATTTAGATACAATAATGCATACTGCTATATATAGTGATGACTATTTAGGTGAAGTAATAAATATATATAAATCATTATTAGAAAAAGGTTATGATTCAAATAGAAAAGATCATGATGGAAGAAATGCAGAAGAGGCTATGGTTTTTAAAAATCAATATACAGAAGAACAAATTAATGTTTTTAAAGAATTATATTTAGAAAATATGGAATTAAATATGCAAGATACTTTTAAAGAAGTTGACACTATAAAAATTTCAAATAAACCTAATATAGGATTTAAACAATTATCAAAAGAACAAATAGAAGAATTAGAAAAGGAGGGGGAAATTTTAAATACAAGACAATACTTTTCATCTCCAACAATTGGAAGAGAAAAGGAGCTAAAAAATCTTTTTATAACTCTTGCTCAAGAAAAGAAACATCCTTTAATTGTTGGTGAATCTGGTGTTGGTAAAACAGCGATTGTAGATGAACTGGCTTATAGAATTCAAAACGATCAAGTACAAAAATTTTTAAAAAATAAAATTGTATTGGAAGTAACTCCTAGTGATATTGCTGCTAAAGGTGCTAAATGGGTTGGTAAATTTCAGAAAACAATGAAAAAGTTGCTGGAAACATGTAAAAAATATGATGTTATTTTATTTATTGATGAGATCCATACTATTTATGGAACAGGAGCTGGTAGTAAAAGTTCAATCGATATGGCTGAAATGTTAAAACATCATTTAGATAGAACTAGTTTAAAAGTTATTGGGACAACAACTGATAAAGAATATAAGGAGTATTTTTCAAATAGTGCTTTGAAAAGAAGGTTTGAAAAAGTTGTTGTTAAAGAACCTGAACAACAAGTATTAGTGAAAATATTAAATAAAGTAATAGAAGATTATT
>CAZXLZ010000083.1:0-3822 GCA_964642045.1 uncultured Clostridiaceae bacterium | reverse complement strand
ATCTATCAAGTATAAAAGGCTGTTTTTTATCTAATTTTAATGCAGCATTTATTCCAGCCATTATTCCTTGAGCAGCAGCTTCTTCATAACCAGAACTACCATTTATTTGGCCTGCAAAAAATAGTCCTTCTATATCTTTATACTCTAAATTCAAATTAAGCATAGTTGAATCTATACAGTCATATTCTATAGCATAAGCTGGTCTCATAAGTTTAGCATCTTCAAGACCTGGAACACTCCTATACATTTTTATTTGTACTTCTTCTGGCATTGAAGAAGACATACCTTGTATATACATTTCAGAAGTATCTTTGCCAAGTGGTTCTATAAATATTTGATGTCTTAATTTATCTCTAAATCTAACTACTTTATCTTCTATTGATGGACAATATCTAGGACCAATTCCAGAAATTTTCCCACTATATATAGGACTTCTATCTAAATTATCTAATATTATTTTATGTGTATTTTCTTCATTTGTATATGTAAGATAACAATCAAGTTGAGGCCTATTTTTAAGTTCTAGATTATCTTCATTTTCAAAAGAAAATAGCGATATATCATTATCTCCCTTTTGAACTTCCATTTCATTTAATCTCATATTATTGATATTTATTCTTGCAGGTGTTCCAGTCTTAAACCTTCTAAGTTTAATTCCATGACTTATTAAACTATCTGATAAAAGATTAGAAGGAAAAACTCCATCAGGGCCACTTGAATAAGAGACTTCACCTATTATTACGGTTCCTTTTAGATAAGTACCTGTTGCAATAATTATAGTTTTTGTATTATATATAGCACCTATCTTTGTCTTTACTCCTACCACCTTTTTATTCTCACTATCTGTAATAATATCAGTTATTTCTGCTTGGTATATATCAAGATTCTTTTCATTTTCAAGAGTCTTTTTCATCTCTATATGATACATTTTTCTATCTGATTGCATTCTAAGTGAATGTACAGCAGGTCCTTTAGAAGTATTTAACATTTTTGATTGTAGAAATGTTTTATCAGCATTTTTTCCCATCTGTCCTCCTAAAGCATCAATTTCTTTAACTAAATGACCTTTTGATGTCCCACCTATGCTAGGATTGCATGGCATATTAGCAAGAGTATCCATATTAATTAAAAACATTGCTGTCTTCTTACCCATTCTAGCAGTAGCAAGAGCTGCTTCACACCCAGCATGTCCACCACCAATTACTACTACATCATATTCATCCTCCGAATTATACTCCACTAAAATCACCTACTTTCCTATACAAAATTTCTCAAATATTTTCCTTGCCACATCTAAAGATATATCTTTACCAATAATCTTCCCTAAAACTTCAGCTGATTTTTTTATAGTTATAGATACCATATCAATTGGAACATTATTTAATATTTCATCTTTTGCTTTATATAATAATGATAAACTTTCATTTAACATATTTTTATGCCTCTCATTTACAATTATTATTTCATTAAGATTATTTATCTCATCATTCAAAAACATTTGTTTAATCTTTGATTTTACGTCATCTAGCCCTACTGACTCCTTAGCTGATATTTTTAAAACATCTTTTATTCCTATTTCACTAATTTGCTCCGTAAAACTATCAAAAATCAATTTATCATATTTATCAGTCTTATTTATTAGGTATATAATTTTTATTCCTTTATTTTGGATTTTAGAGATTATTTTCTTTTCATTATCATCTATATTTCTATTTGGATCAAAAACATATAATATAAGGTCAAGTTCATCTATAATTCCAAAAGTTTTTTCAACACCAATTTTTTCTATTTCATTTTCAGTATCTCTAATTCCAGCAGTATCATAAATATTTAAAATTAAATTTCCTATATCTACTGTTTCTGTTATAATATCTCTTGTAGTTCCCTCTATACTAGTTACAATAGCTCTATCTTTTTTGACCAAGCTATTTAGAAGTGAAGACTTTCCAGCATTAGGAAGACCTAAAATACCAACATTTACACCATTTTTAATATATTTTCCATGTTCATAAGTATTAAGAATATATGATATTTCTTCTATTATTTCATCTAAAAATAGACTCAAATTTTCATTTTCTAAATTTTCATAATCATATTCTGGATAGTCAATATTAACATCAACATGAGCAAGTATTTCTATAATCTTTTCTCTTATTAAATCTATAGATTCACTTAATTTACCATTTAATTGATTAGTTGCTATTTTTGCTTCTAAATCAGTTTTTGCATTTATAATATCAATAACAGCTTCTGCTTCAGATAAATCCATTTTTCCATTTAAAAAAGCTCTTTTTGAAAACTCGCCAGCTTCAGCTAAAGCAGCACCATTTTTTAAAGTTATATCTAGTATTTTTTTAGTTATATATGTTCCTCCATGGCAATTTATCTCAATCACATCTTCACCTGTATATGAATTTGGAGCTTTAAAATATGAAACTAAAACATCATCTACAATTTCTCCTTCATCTTTAATTTTTCCATAATATATAGAATTAGGTTTTAATTTATATGCATTTGTAAAAATTTTACTTACTATATCAAGAGATTCTTCTCCACTCATTCTTATAATATTTATACCACTTGTTCCAAGTGATGTTGCAATAGCAGCTATCGTTGACATAAATACTCCTTTCTGATTTTAAAAAATCAGCTGTGAGGCCGATTTTTTAATATGGTCTATATGAAGACTTATTATATTTTTTGCTAATCACTACTCTTCTTCTTGGCTCTTCTCCATAGCTTTCTGTTGTAACATCATCTCTTGATGCAAGCTCTTTATGGATTATAAGTCTTTCATAAGCTGACATTGGTTCTAACTTTATAGATTTTCTAAACTTAACAACATTATTTGCCATCTTATTTGCAAGTGCTCTTAACTTTTCTTCTTTTTGCTTTTTATAATCATTAACTTCAACAAAAACTTTAGCATATTCTGTATCTTCTCTTTGAAGCATAGAATTTAATACTGACTGAATAGCCTCTATTGTTTTTCCTTTATATCCTATAAGATGTTTTGGAGATTCTGATTCTATTTTTACCAAAACTTGTTTATCTGTTCCTGTTAAGGTATATTTAACACTTTCCTCACCTGTAATCTTAAAAAATTCATTTAATATTGATTCTATCTTTTCTTTAGTAGAATCTATAACTTCTTTTGGAACTTTTTTATCCACAGTAAGTCTTACTTTTGCAAGTTTTTGTGAAAGTACTCCAAGTACTCCACCAGCTTGAGGCTCTTCTAAAACCTCAATTATAACATCATCTCTTGCTACTTTTAACTCATCTAAACCTTTCCTTATTGCTTCTTCAACTGTTTTACCTAATTGTTCTGTAGTATTATTCATTATTTTTTCCTCCCTTTTGAGAACCTAATAATAGATTGTCATTTTTGTTTTGTGGCCCATCTTTTTCCATTACTTTCTTTGTAACTATTTGTTGCAATATGCCAAATACTGATCCAAGCAGCCAATATATTCCAAGTGCAAGTGGCATTGAATAAGATATTGATGCTGAAAGAAGTGGCATCATTAAGCTCATAGATTTTTGCATATCATTTTGTTCATCACTTTGCATAGCATTTGCATTATTTTTATTTAGTACCTTAGTTTGAAAAATTGAAAGTACAAAAGAAAGTATTGGTATAATTAATGTAACTGGTGATACCTTTTTAGATTCATCTTTATTAAATGAGTTTGCAGGTATATCACCAAGATTAATTCCTAAAAACTCCATATCTATTAAATTATTATCTTTAGCCACTTGAATTTCATAAGCTTTAAGTTCTTTATCAGTTACGTCACTTACATTTTCCTTACCAACAAT
>CAZXLZ010000082.1:0-3847 GCA_964642045.1 uncultured Clostridiaceae bacterium | reverse complement strand
TATACAGATGAACTTATAAAAATGGGTGCAAATATTTCTGCTCATGGCTCTACAGCAGTTATAAATGGTGTAGAAGAACTATCTGGCAGTCCAGTTATATCTCACGATTTGAGAGCTGGAGCAGCTATGATTATTGCAGGACTTGTTGCTACTCGGAAAAACAGAAGTATTATCTATTTCTCATATTCTAAGAGGATATGAAAATATTGTAGATAAGTTTAAAAATCTGGGAGCAGATATATCTTGGGTTAAGGAGGAAGATGAGTAAAAATGAACATCTATCCCCTATACAGCTCAAGTAAAGGAAATATGTTCCTTATTGAGTCAGATAAAGCATCTATACTTATAGATGTAGGAGTTACATATAAAAATATACTGTGTGCCTTAGATGGCATAAATAAAAATATAAATGATATTGATGCAGTTTTTATCACGCATGAACATATAGACCATATAAAGGGCCTTAACATGCTTGTAAAAAATGTACCTGATATTCATATATACGCAACAACAAAAACTAAAGAATATTTAGATAATATGCTTATAGAAAAGAATATTAAGGCTAACATAACTGGGCTTGAATATGAGGAAAAAATATGTATAAAAGATCTTAATATAACTGTTATAAAAACATCTCACGATGCAGTAATGCCATGTGGATATAACATAACAGATGGTATATCTTCTATTACATTTGCAACAGATCTTGGATATATATCAGATGATATTCAAAATTATCTAAATAATTCTGATTGTAATATATTAGAATCAAATTTTGATAGAATAATGCTTGATTATGGAAAATATCCAGCAAGTATAAAAAATAGAATTAGAGGTAAAGATGGTCACCTTTCTAACGAAGATGTTGCCTCTGCCATATTTACCACTTTATCTACTAAACCTAAAACAAAATTTATTCTTTCACATTTAAGTGAAAATAATAATACTATGCCTCTTGCTAAAGATACAATATACTCGTACTTAAATTCAAATAATATGGAAAATGCAGATATATCATTTGCAAGTCCAGATTTATCTTTTGAGAGGTATGAAGTATGATAAATATTGAAATTATATGTATTGGGAAAATAAAAGAACTAGAAATAGAAAAGATATGCACTGAGTATGAAAAAAGAATCTCTAAATATGCAAAAATAAAAATTATAGAGCTTCCTGATGAAAGTTTAGCAAACGCCTCTAGCATCTTAGAAGAAAATAAAGTAAAAGAAAAAGAAGCTCAAAAAGTAATAGACAGAATTAATAAAATATCAAATCCATATATAATTGCTCTTGATCCAAATGGCTATATGTGTGACTCGGTAGAGTTTTCTAAGAAAATAGAAAAAATATCTACCTACTCCTCTTCTTCTATTATATTTATCATAGGTGGAAGTCTTGGCATTTCAGAAAGTTTGCTAAAAAAAGCAAATGAAAAAATATCATTTTCAAAAATGACATTTCCTCATCAGCTTTTTAGAGTAATACTCTTAGAGCAAATATATAGAAGTTTTAAAATATCTAAAGGTGAGACATATCATAAATAGTATATGTCTTACCTTTTTAATATTTTATTTGTATTTATAACTGTTACATTTTCTGGTACATCTTTAGTTACAATAGCTCCTGCACCTATTTTTGAATTTTTCCCTATTACTATGTTTCCTAAAACTTTAGCTCCTGTACCTATTACAACTCCATCTTCTATAGTTGGATGTCTTTTTCCCTTTGATTTACCTGTTCCCCCTAAAGTTACTGAGTGGTAAATTGTAACATCATCTCCTATTACAGCTGTTTCACCAATTACTACTCCCATGCCATGATCTATAAAAAATCTCTTTCCAATTTCTGCTCCGAGGATGAATTTCTATACCTGTAAAAAATCTTCCTACCTCAGAAATAAATCTTGCTAAAAATTTTAATTTGATATTATATAGAAAATGAGAAAATCTATAAAATATATATGCATGAATTCCTGGATATAGTAAAAACACCTCTAAGCTATTTCTAGCTGCAGGATCCTCTTCTTTTACTTTACGTATATTTTCTATCAAATCTTTAAAAAACATATATTTCACCTTATATATATTATTTAAAATGAAAATAATGTGTGAAAAAAGAAGCGCTTAAAAATATTAAACGCTTCTTTTATTTTTTATTATTTTAAGATAACATATGTTAACGACTTAAGAGTAACTCGACAAAATTAAGCAAAAGAATTGCATTTTCTTCACCCCAAAACTCGATAGAAAAATCTTGTATGCTACTTTCTTCGCTTATATCAAGCTTGGGGTATGTAAATCTTGACGGCATTCCAATCATTTTTATAGGTTTCTTATAATAGCTCAAACCACTGTAGTAATTCTTATTAAATTCTTTTATTCTGCTATCACAGTATTTGTGGTCTTTTATATGCATAGATACTTCCCAGCAGGACTCACCTTTGTAGTTTTCGTACGATAAAAATATAAGAGTAAATGATGCCTTTTCTATCACATAAATAGGGTATTTATCTAATGTTGGTAAAATAAGGGGAAAAGGTACATCTGTCTTAAACTTTACCTTCTTAACGTCATAAGCAATTGGATAAATAATACTTCTAAGAATATTCATATCCGTATCTTTCATATAAATCCGGCGCTCGTTCGAATTTAAAAATCCCTTAGATTCATACCATTCAGCATACTCTAAAACTTTAAGAGAGTTATTTTTTGCCATAATTTTAATTCCTCCAATCATATGATGTATTCGTTATTTTTACATACTTCATCGTACCTTATATTAGCAAGCGCTGACACAAAGTTAGGAATTGAAATATCTGCTTTGAAATAACATTTAACAGGGTTCTTTCCAACATATATGGATTTTATTCCAAGCTTTTTTGCAATGCGTATGTCATCCATATAATTATTTCCGACCATATATTCTGCTTTTCCTCCATTTAGATAATCCTTTATACTTTCATATCTTACTTTAGAGTTCTTGCAAAACATAATATTATCAAAGTATTTTTCAAGACCTATTGATACTGAAAATGAATTGTTTGTAACTATAACAATATCATACTCTTTGCAAAATTCCCCAAGCTCTGTTATTTCAAACATATTTTCAACTGCTGAAATCACAGCTTCTTTATATTTATAACCATACTCATTGAGCATACGATTATATGAGGAAAATGAAATTATAGAATATATAAGTAGCCTGAGCTTAAGTATCCACATTGAATTTGGTAAAAAGTCAAGTGAGTTAATTTTCCAAAGAAGATTGTCTAAAAGCATTACCAAGCTATTACCTTTAAATATATCTTTAATTATCTTTTTGTCGCAAGCCTTAAATGTATCAAAAAGTGTACCATCCAAATCTATAAATATAGTACCCTTCTTATCACATGATGGCCGTTTATCATTTTTCTTACTCAAGAATAATTCCTCCTTTTATAATGATTTGTATATTATATCATATTTTATGTAAATTGTAAATACATTTTAGCAAATTTTATTGAATATTACATATTTATATGATATACTTTAAAATGTAACAAAAAAACACCCATTAATAATTATGAAAGGAAAATAAAATGTGTATTAAATATCATGACTTTGGAGAAAGTAATCATTCTTTTTACCCAGTTCACGGAGAAAAAGAGCTTATAGAGAGAGGTATAATTAAAGAGCCTCTTAATGTCAAAAAAAGAATCATAGGTTTAAAAGATATCAAAAAGCCTTCAGAATTTTTGAAAAATAAAAAAAGCTGAAGAAGCAAAATCAGACTTGTATAAACTTACAAGTCTGATTTTTTATTGGAATAAACCATAGGCTATGCCTATGGTACAGGAAAGCCAAAGGCG
>CAZXLZ010000081.1:0-3847 GCA_964642045.1 uncultured Clostridiaceae bacterium | reverse complement strand
CTTTCAATATTTTATTTTCAATTTACGTGTGACATATCTATTTTAAACCTATATATTATATATTTTAACAGATTTTGTATTTGCAATATTTTATGCTTGCATTTTAATTATAAGTATGATAATATAGTTATATGTTAATAATCTTCTTATTAACATTATTATAATTTAAGTATGCTTAAGTTATAATATATTCCTATATTTGGATATGGTGCTATAAAAGGCATCATATCTTTTTTATTTTTTTGCTACTTCTTCTGCTATTTCAACTACATTTTCTATCAAGGAAACAACTGTTGTAAGCCCTACTCCTCCTGGAACTTTAGTTATATATTTTGCTTTTTTTGCTACGTTTTCAGTATCAACATCGCCCTTTATTCCATCGGGTGTTCTAGTTATACCAACATCTACTACTATGGCACCCTCTTTTACCATATCATCTGTAATAAGTCCTGGCTTTCCTACTGCTACAACAAGTATATCTGCCATTTTTGTATGCTCTTTCAAATCCTTTGTTTTAGAATGACATATTGTAACTGTTGCTCCTTTCTCAAGAAGAAGAAGTGATACTGGTTTACCAACAAGAATACTTCTTCCAACTACTACTGCATTTTTGCCCTCTATATCTACATTTAGGCTATCTAATATATTCATAATTCCTTTTGGAGTGCATGACACTATAGATTTTTTACCTACAATTAAATTACCAAGATTTACTTCAGAAAGTCCATCTGCATCTTTTTTATATGATATTTTACTTATTATATTTTTTTCATTTAGATGCTTATATAAAGGAAGCTGAACCATTATACCATGTACATTATTATCTTCATTTAACTCTTCTATTTTATTTAAAATATCTTCTTCTTTTACACTTTCATCAAATATATATTCAAGTTCTTCCATTCCTACTTCATTACAAAGCTGTCTTTTTTTTGCTATATAAATATCTGATGCCTTATCATCACTTGCTTTTATAATAGCAAGTTTTGGAATTATATTACTTTCCTTTAAACTTTTAACTCTTTCTTTTAACTGCTCTTTTTTATCATCTACTATTTTCTTTACATCTACTATCATCTTAAATTAAACACATCCTTTGTACTTTTTATTATATAAATTTATTCTTTGTTTATAATATTATCTATCTCACATTTAATATACTCTGCTGCTGAATAAGGAGAATACCTAGATGGAATTCCTAGCTCTGTTTGAACATTTATTTTTAGTTTTTTTGATTCAGCTATATCTACTCCACCAGGTGCTGATGCAACATCTATTATTATAGCATCTTTTGGAATATTATTTAATACCTCTTTATTAAAAAGCATAGCTGGAACTGTATTTACAATTACGCTAGAAGTAACCATTCCTTTATTTGACATCTCTGATGTATTTAAAGCTTCTACTTTATATATCTTTTTAGCCTCTTTTAAAGCTTCTTCTTTCCTTGCAAATACTGTTACATTTGAATTTAAAGATTTAAGCATAGATATTAAATGTTTAGCTATTCTTCCATACCCTACGACTGCTACATCTAAACCGTTTATAGTCTTATCTGTATTTTCCATAATAACTTTAATTGTACCTTCTGCTGTAGCAAGAGCATTTTTATCTACAAATTCCTCTATATTCATAATATCTATATATTTAATATTATTCTTATCTAACTTTTCTTTAACTAAATTATTTATACTTCCTGTTATAAGGAGCTTTGAGCTTTTGTTCTTAAGTGAAAATATAATCTCATTTAAGTCTATATCTGTATAGGTAATACATTTATTATCTCTTGAAAATGGAATAGGAGTAATTATATAATCTGCCTCTTCATAACTTACTAAATTATGCTTATCTTTGATATATAAATCTCTTAAAGATTTACTTCTTTCATCTTCACCTAGAATACATATTTTTTTCATTATCAATCACCTCATAAATATACTTTTTTAATTATATTCATTTGGCGTTAAAAATATTATTATTCCACTTTTATATACTTTATTATACTAAATATTACTTTATCTGCCTTAGATAACTTACTACTTGTAATTGGAATCTTATTTAATTTTTCTTTTATCTCAAGCAAAAATGTCTTTATATCTCTTACCATAAATTCCCTTATTTTTAAATATTCAGCTGTATACTCTGAAATAGATATTATAAGCTCCTTGTATGTAGAAAGATTATCTTTTCCTATCTTTTTTAGAACCATTGGAAGTACTACTTCTAAATATACCTTATAACTATTTTCTACCTTTTTTAGTTTAAACATACTATATATTGAATTTAGATTATCGTTATCTATACTAGTTATCATATCAAAAGCCTCTTTTTCATCAAAAGGTTCTATATAGTATTTTACTCCTTCTAAATTATCTAATTTTTTTATAGCATCATAATAACCTAAGTTTATAAGATACCTTGATACTTGTGCATCAAAAGAAAGTATACTTGGTAATTCAAAGTTTGGCTCTATAAAAGTAATGTTTAAATCTTTTCTTTTAACTAACTTTTTCTCATCTTTAGTTGCAAGGTTAGATCCAAGTCTTATAGCAATTATATCTTTTACTCCTTTTCTTTCTACCATATTTATAGGGCAGTTATTATGCATTCCACCGTCCATATAGTATTTTCCATCTAAAAGCTCTTGTTTAAAACCTGGAAGTCTGCCACTAGCAAGAATATAATCTATTAGTTTTCCTTCTCCTATATCCTCTTTATAAAGCTCATATCCTCTAAGATTAGACATACAAACAGTTACAATACCAAATTCACATTTAGCCTTCCTTAGTTTTTCTTCTGATATATATTTATTAAGGAATTCTTTCATTTTAACAGTATTTAGACCTTTTTCTTTTACTGTATTTACTAAAAATCCTGACATATATTTTAGTACATTCCTATTTATTTGTTTATTAAGAAGTCGTCTTAACTTATTTTCATCTATTTCAAATATCTGACTGTATGAAATATTTTGCCATATATCACAAAGGTCTTTTCCTCTACCCTGAACTACCATAGCTGCATTAATTGCACCTATTGAAGTTCCACAAACACATTCAAACTCATATCCTCTTTCTATTAAAAGCTTTATTGCGCCAGCCTGATATGCTCCTCTTGCTCCTCCACCTTCTAGAGCGAGTCCTATACTTTTTCCCATGTACTATTTATTCCTCACTTTCATAGCCATATCTTTTATAAAATTCATCTCTAAACTTAAGTAGTCTATCTTCCTTAATTGCTGCCCTTAAATCTTCCATAAGTTTTGTTAAAAATCTAAGATTATGTATTGAAAGAAGCCTTGCTCCTAATACTTCATTACAATTTATTAGATGCCTTATATATGCCCTTGTATAATTTTTACAAGTATAACAATCACAATCTTCTTCGAGTGGTGAAAAATCCTCTTTATACACCGCATTTCTTACAACTATTTTACCATCTCTTGTAAATGCAGTTCCATTTCTTGCAATTCTAGTTGGAAGTACACAGTCACACATATCTACTCCTGCAACTACTGCCTCTATTAAATAATCTGGAGTTCCTACTCCCATTAAATATCTAGGCTTGTTTTCTGGAAGAAGTGGCGCAGTATATCTTAATATATCTAAAAATTCTTCTTTTGGCTCACCTACACTTATCCCACCTATTGCATAACCTTGAAAGTCAAGACTTACTAAATCTTCCACACTCTTTTTTCTTAGATCTTTATAAAATCCACCTTGCACTATACCAAATAAAGCTTGAGATTCTGTATTCTTATGATAGTCTTTGCATCTTTTAGCCCATCTAGTCGTTCTTTCTGTAGATTTTTTAGTATATTCATAAGTTGATGGATATTCTACACATT
>CAZXLZ010000080.1:0-4203 GCA_964642045.1 uncultured Clostridiaceae bacterium | reverse complement strand
CCCAATTCAAATACTCGTCAACTCGCATCCCTTACAGGGCTTATAGCAGAGGCAAGAAAACAATAATTTAACTAAGTTTAAAAATTATATAGAAAATGAAAGTAGCGTAATAAAAGAAAATAGTACTAGTGTTGAATATAAGTATGATATGAATCTAAATCTATATAGAGTAGATTCAGAAGATAGTGTACTTAGAGTAAATCCTAATACTGTTATGAATAGTATTGGTATGGGAAATATGATGGAGGCTCAAAGCTCAACTATTGCTTCAATGGGAGGCTCTTCAAGTATGACTATGATGAGTCAAACTAGCGTATTTACTAGAATGCTTGATAACAAAGAGCTTTTAAAATCTCAATATGATGTAGTAAAAGGAAGATGGCCTGAAAACTATAATGAAGTGGTACTGATAGTTACTGAAAATAACGAGCTTAGTGATTATACACTTTATGCACTCGGACTTAAAGATCAAAAAGTTTTAGAAGATAGAATGAAAAGAATGCAAAAAGGCGAGGTGCTAGAAGAAACAGAAGAAGTATCATATAGCTTTGATGAACTGCTAGATCTTAAATATAAAGTTCTTCTTAATTCTGATTACTATGATAAAGTAAATAATGTGTGGCTTGATAAATCAGAAGATGAAGAGTTTGTAAAATCTAAGCTTATGGAGGCAGAAGAAATAACAGTTGTTGGAATTATAAAACAAAATGACCAATCGGTAGCTACATCAATGATGGGTGGAATTGGATATTTAAAAGATTTAGAAGAGCATGTAATCGAAAAATCAAATGAAGCATTAGTTGTAAAAGAGCAAAAAGAAAATGAAAATATAAACATATTTACAGGACTTGAATTTCCAGATGATAATGATTACAAATTTGATTTAAACTCTTTAAGTATAGAGCAGCAAATGATGCTTGCTTCTCTTAGTGCTCAGCAAATTTCAGAAATGATGAAAGCTTACAGTGAAAATAAAGATGCAAGTCTAGAGAAAAATCTAGTAAAACTTGGAGCTATAAATCTAAATGAGCCATCATCAATTAGCATATATCCAAAAAATTTCGATTCTAAAGAAATTATAAGTGCTGAAATTGAAAAATACAATACACTTCAAACTGAAAGTAATGAAGAAGAAAATAAGATTACATATACTGATATAATAGGCACTATGATGAAGTCAGTAAGTAACATTATTAATACTATAAGTTATGTTTTAATAGCTTTTGTTGCTATATCACTTATAGTTTCATCAATAATGATAGGTATTATAACATATATTTCTGTTCTTGAAAGAGTAAAAGAAATAGGAATATTAAGAAGTATAGGCGCATCCAAAAGGGATATTTCTACTGTATTTAATGCAGAGACCTTAATCGTGGGCTTAATATCAGGACTTATAGGAATAGCTGTAACTGTCATATTAACTCTTCCTATAAACGCATTAATTTTGGCTATAACAGGCGTAAAAGTAGTAACAAAAGTTCCATTTATAGCAGGAGTTATACTTGTAGGTATAAGTGTACTTTTAACAGTAGTTGCAGGGCTTGTTCCAGCTAAAATGGCAAGTAAGAAAGACCCAGTAATAGCACTAAGAACTGAATAAAAAATAAGAGCGACTTTTTAGCCGCTCTTATGCTATTTTATGCTTTTTAACCTTTGTAAGTTTTAATAATAAAACCTTATTGTGAAGATGTATAATTTTGGCTTCTTACTTTAACAAATCTCCAAAATTTTTAGACATAGTAAAAATTACTCCTTTAGCCGTATATTATTAGCTACTTTCGTTTTCTTTTTTCTCTTCTAAATAAATAGGTGGTGAGTAGATGCTACCAAAGAATTCATTCTCTTCAAGTACATAGTCCTTTTTGAATGAAAGTTCCTCTAGAGAATAGTGACTGAGTTTAGGCAGATAATGAGGGACAAGCTTCTTTTTACCATTAAGAAACATCAAGATATTATTAAATTTGTCTTCCTCAGTGATTTTCTCAAGTCCTTGATAGTCCAGTACGTTTGTATATTCTAAGTATTCCATAAAACTATTGAAATTGTCTTTGGTAAGTCCACGTTTTATCATACTTTCGGCTTCTTTGTCTATCATGTCTACTATTTTGAAAAGATGATCATAATTTTTGAAAATCATTCTATTTTTCCAAAGAGAATTATCAAGGTTTTTACCAGATATATGTGTTGTATTTCTTGATAAAACAAGTCCTATTGATTCAATTTTCATGATTGTACTATCTGTGAATTCCTTTTTTGAATCCTCATAAACAAAATCTTTAAAAATTGAATGTATCACATTAAGTATGCCTTGCATATAACCAAGCTGATCATCATTAAGCTCACAGTGCATATTGGTATTTTTAGCAGCATACTCTATTAGAGTAGCTATTTCGTAAAAAATTTTGTGAGTTATATAATTTCTTGTTATATACGGAATAGCTGCTTTCATTTTTCCTAAAATCTTATTTATATAGGGAAGAAGCTTCCTTGAACATGGAATATCAGATTTTTTACTTGCTATATCTTTATAAAGTTTTTTGATCTTGTTATGTGATAATCTTTGATCGTAATTCATTGTTTACATCCGTGGTTATTTATATTTAAGCTTGTATAGACATTTAATTACATGTAAGCTTATATATATTGATACTATTCAGCTGTTTTTTCCTCCTTGTCATCTTTTGGACATTCTGTAGAGAAAACATATTCGGTAGAATCAGGTTCAAGCACTATATAGTTTTCATTAGCACCTGTACGTATTGGAGTATAGTGTAAGAATTGTTTTTGGTAGACAGGAATGAGTTTTACCCCACAAAAAACGAAGAGGTTCTTAAATTCATCCAAAATACAGTTTTCATTATGACATCTTTTCGTTTCAGATCTGGCATAATTCATATAAGCTTTTACCATATCTTCATTCACGCCCTTTTTTACCATATCCTCAAAATCATTGTTTATAACATTGATGATATAAAAAATATTATCATAGTCCTTAAAAATAATTTCGTAATCCCAACGTCTCGTTGGTACTACAGGGAAATTTACATTTTCCTTCAATATTATATTTAACCATACGAGTTTTCTATATATAAGAAACTTAATATCGACCATTTCTTGATTGAATATCTGATTCAGAAGGTCATGAAATTTGTTCATTATATTATCTATGGTACTTTTATACTCATCAGTTAAGCAATATGATATATGTGTAGTTTGAGCAAAAAATGATACTGATTCGGCAAGTTTATATACGTCTTCATGGTTAGAATCGAGGTAAAGAATTGCTGCTTTTCCTTTTTCAAAGAACATTTTTAACGAAGGGATAATATCCCGCGAGCAAGGTCTATTAGATTTCTTGCTTATAGTATCCTTATAGAGCTTTTTTAATTTCTCTGTGTAATATTTTTGTTCAGCAGTCATAATTAAATCCTCCTCATACTAGTCAAATCTTAGCTGAATAAAATCTTCTTGCTCACCGCTACTTAAGCCACCACATAATGTATAAAATGGATTCTCTATGGTTATAGGTTTAGATTCATAATCTGACGAAACTAAAGCCATATCTCCATATGTACTAACTTCATCATCATTGCTTGAATCAATACGCAAGTGTTTTGGAACAATTATCTTTTTTGTTCCATCAATCAGACCTGTTATATCATCGAATATTTGCTTGTCAGACATATTTTTTCCATGCTTACGGCAATATTCTAAAATGTTATAGTATGTACCAAATTTAATACTCAAGTTACCTGATGGAGAATAATTATCAAATATCTTTCGTAATAATTTATATAGATACTCATACTTTTCAAATAACATAAGTATTTTATTAGGTTTGCTTGGACTTGAGTAGCGAATACAGAGTTCTAACAAGTAGCTTGTATCGTATATTTTATTTGATACACGTATAGGGTTTTTATTTGATTCGTAATCAGGGAAAAATACAGAGTCTTTATATTCCAAAACGAGATCTGAAAGCATATCAAAGATAGATGATATCCATTTAATATCAACATCATTTAACGGCTTAGAAAAATCTTCTCTGTAACAAATGCTTCTTGCAATAGATTTAGCCGACCAAATAAGACTGTCTATAACAAAAAAATCATAAAAATCTTCATCTTTTTCTATAATTTCATACATTTCCTTATTAAGCATTACAAAAAAGTTTGAAAATACAGATGAACTTTTGGGATA
>CAZXLZ010000079.1:0-4431 GCA_964642045.1 uncultured Clostridiaceae bacterium | reverse complement strand
AAAATATATTTTTAAAATATCGAATAATATTGATATACAAGCTAAAACTTAAGTGAGTTGTCGAAATTTGCGACCGAAAGTTTGGAAAATGTATTTACAAGTGTAATTTTGTAATGCTATAATACTTCTCAAAGAATTTTAGATAAGAGGAATTTTATCTAAATTTTTAGAAGGAGGAGTAATATGAAAAAATTAGAAAATGAAATTATACTATTTGAAAATCAAGGAGTAAAATTGGAGGTGAATGTGCAAGATGAAACGGTTTGGCTAAATAGACAACAACTGGCAAAATTATTTGATAGAGATATAAAGACAATTGGTAAACATATAAATAATGCTTTAAGTGAAGAACTAAAAGATATTCCAACTGTCGCAAAATTTGCGACAGTTCAAAAAGAAGGAAAAAGAGATATAACTAGAAATGTAGAATACTATAATTTAGATATGATATTAAGTATAGGATACAGAGTAAAATCTGATAAAGGTGTGATTTTTAGACAGTGGGCAAATAAGATATTAAAAGACCACATATTAAAAGGATATACGGTAAATGAAAGAAGATTAGAATACTTAGAAAAAACAGTAAAATTAATAGATATAGCTAGTCGTATTGATGAAAGATTGGATGGAAATGATGCAAAAGAGATTTTAAAGGTTATAAATAGTTATTCAAAGGCATTTAGTCTTTTAGATGAATATGACCATAAGAATTTAAGAAAAACAAAGGGAAAAAATGATGAAAGGAAAATTGAATATATAAAATGTGTTGAGATAATACAAAAATTAAAATTTAATGAAAGAAATGACCTATTTGCAATAGAAAGAGATAGAGGGTTAGAAGCAATTATAGGGGATATCTATCAAAGTTTTGATGGGGAAGATTTGTACAAAACAGCTGAAGAAAAATCAGCCAACTTTTTATATTTTATTGTTAAAAATCATACTTTCATAGATGGAAATAAAAGAATAGCAGCAACATTATTCATCTACATATTAAATTTTTATGGACTGCTATATAAAAATGGACAAGAAGTTATAGATAATAAAACACTTGTAGCGTTAACTCTTCTTATAGCAGAGTCAAATCCAAAAGAAAAGGAAGTAATTATTGACCTTGTTATGAATTTCTTAGATGAAAATTAGTATATATATTTAAATCTATAATTTTATTCATGTATTTTAAACTCGTTTATATTTCTGTTAATAAACAGGAATACATAGAATTTAGTAATAAAATTAAAAAGGAAAAATCACAGAATAATGTATAGAAATATCCGTATATTTTAGAATTTCTAATTAAAAGATAGAAAAATAGCGAATTAGAAAAGTTATTTTCAAATTCACTATTTTTTTGTACTACTTTTTCAGTAGTCTCGTTGTGAGCCAATTTTTTGCTTCAAGAATGTGGGGTGTTTACGAATCTGCATGTTGGTCGCTATAATAAGAACAGAATATCATTAAAACAGTCTTTTCATCAAGATTACATTTATCTGTAATTCTTACATCAAAATCATTCATTAAATAATTTGAATTAAAATCTGCTATTAGGTTTTGATTTGAATCATACATCTTTCCATTTGTATTGAAAGCATCAAATGTAACATGGGCAATTTTTTCTTTATCCTTATTGTAAATATCGTATGACTCTCCAGCGATGTTAAACAAACCTACCATCTCTACAGAAAACTCATCATTCACATAAATCGAATGTGAATCTTGAGTGATAAAATTATATGCATCACCTGCATATGCAATCTTGTTATCTTCTAAATCATACATTGTCAAAGGATCTGTGAATAATGCAAGTATGTTTCCTTTTACGCTGACAAAATTTTCATGTTCTTTTTTTATTTCTATAGTTGTCGATAAGCGAAAATTTTTAACATCACATTGGTACTCTATACATGTATCAATAGCTTCTTTGTTCCCTGTTAAAAGAAACAATAAAATTACAATTACTAAAAATACTATAATTACAGGCTTTGATGACCGTATTTCCATCTTTAATACCTCCATTTATGGAATTTTATTGTAAGTAAAAATTATTATATGATGTGTGATTTATTATTTTTATCACACAACCATGTGATATCTAATTACATCATAGTTAGATGTCATTAAATATATTACTTATGTTAATTATGATGGATTTTTTGTGCAAAGTCAATGATATTCCATAAAAAAATCTAAATTATGTTAAATTAATTAATGATTTAGTCTTTATATTAAATAATATATCATTAAAATAGTGAAATCAATTATTTTTCTTCTAAAGCAGTTATTTTAAACTCATTTATACTTCTTTACAATTTTTACTTAGTATGATATAATGTTAAGCATAACTAACATTTGTTGGTTGAGGAGTAAAAATGATATCTAAATCAAAAGAAGAATATCTAAAAAATATGTATATATTGTATAGGCAAAACTCTATGATAAGAGTAACTGATGTTGCAAACAAAATGGGATATAGCAAATCCAGTGTAAATCAGATGATAAATAACCTAAAAAAAGAAGGCTTAGTAGATTATGAAACTTATGGGAAAATTGCCTTAACAAAACAAGGAGAAGATTTAGCAAAGAAAGTTATAGAAACATATGATATTGTTTATCTTTTTTTAACAGATGTGTTAAATATAGAGAAAACCCAAGCAAAAATTGATGCTGAGAAAATAAAACTGGTTTTAAGTGATAATACTATAAATAGTCTGGCAAAATATGTGCATAAAGTCTTAAAACTAGATAGTTTAGAATGCTGCTATGATGTAAATAAAGATAAATGTAGAAATTGCAAAAAGACTATATCAAGAAAAACAAGATATGTAAAGCTAAAAGAAGGAGAAAGTTATGGAAGAAAGTTTATTAAAAATAAATGATTTACATGTAAATGCAAAAGAAAAAGAAATATTAAAAGGAATAGATTTAGAAATAAAAAAAGGTGAAATTCATGTCATAATGGGACCAAATGGCTCTCGGAAAAACAACCCTTTCTAATGTTATTTTAAATAATCCTGAATATACGAAGTTATCTGGAAAAATTATGTTTGATGGATGTGATATAACAGATATGAAAACAGATGAAATAGCAAGAAAAGGTATTTTTATGTCTTTTCAGCTTCCAGAAGAGATTCCTGGTATATCAGTTACCAATTTTTTAAGATATATAAAAAGTAAAAATTCAGAAGAGGCAAAAAATCCTGCTAAGTTTAAAATAGACATGCTAAAATATATAAAAGAACTTAAAATAAATGAAAAAAATATGAATAGAAGTTTAAATGTAGGCTTTTCAGGTGGAGAGAAAAAGAAAAATGAGATACTTCAAATGCTTATGATAAATCCTAAACTTGCAATCCTAGACGAAACAGATTCAGGACTTGATGTAGATGCAATAAGGACTGTATCACATGGAATTGAAATGTATAAAACGAAAGAAAATGCAGTTTTAATAATTACCCACAATACTAAAATATTAAGCAGTTTAAAAACAGATTTTGTTCATGTATTAATAAATGGAAAAATTGTTAAAACAGGTCAGGCTTCACTTGCTTTAGAAATAGAAGAAAATGGGTATGATAGTTTTAAGGATAAAGAGGAATAAAATTTATGAAAAAGACACAAGTTTCAGAAATAAACAGAAGTATATATGATATAAAAGACAGTGATGATTATGAATATAAAATAAAAAAAGGGTTAACGAGAAACATAATAGAAGAAATATCAAAAATCAAGAATGAACCAGAATGGATGCTTGACATTAGACTTAAAGCATTAGACATGTATAATAAATTAGAGCTTCCAACTTGGGGACCTGATTTATCAGAGCTTAATATGGATGAAATAGCAACATATGTAAGACCTAAAACAAAACTTGCATCATCATGGGATGATGTGCCTGAAAATATTAAAAACACATTTGATAGACTAGGCATTAAAGAAGCAGAAGAAAGGTCTTTATCAGGAGTTGGAGCACAGTATGATTCAGAAGTGGTTTATCATAGCATAAAAGAGGAGCTTTTAAAGCAAGGGGTAATATATACTGATATGGAAACAGCAGTAAATAAGTATCCTGATATTGTAAAAGAGCATTTTATGAAATGTGTACCTATATCAGATCATAAATTTGTAGCGCTTCATGCAGCAGTATGGTCTGGTGGCTCATTTGTATATGTACCTAAAAATGTAAAGGTTGATGTGCCACTTCAGTCATATTTTAGATTAAACTCACCAGAGTCAGGACAGTTTGAGCATACTTTAATAATTGTAGATGAAGGAGCATCACTTCACTTTATAGAAGGATGCAGTGCGCCTAAATATAACAAAGTAAATCTTCATGCAGGATGCGTTGAACTATATGTTAAAGATGGAGCAAGTCTTAAATATTCTACAATAGAAAATTGGTCTAAAAATATGCTTAACTTAAATACTAAAAAA
>CAZXLZ010000078.1:0-4447 GCA_964642045.1 uncultured Clostridiaceae bacterium | reverse complement strand
CTCAAAGTATATATTTTTCAAAAAAGTGTGACATATGATTGACTAACCTTCACTTAATTTTTACCATATTTTAGGGAAAAAGTTGACATATATTCTAAAGTGTGGTATAATAATTAAGCAAAGTTTCATTTATAGCAAATGTTTAATAATATTCAGTTTAGGTTCCTTAAAATAAATTAGAAGAGGAGTAAGTGATATGATATTTATGAATCTTTCAGAAGACAAAGCATATCTTGACGGGTATTTTAAGGCTATCATTAGATATTTTTTAAATCTTATGATAGATAAGAAAATCATGCTTTTTAAAACGGGTCTCCTTGAAGTCAATCTTAAGGAAGTTATTGGAGAAAGCAGTGCAATGATTGAGTTCAAAAATACGGCCTATGAAATTACATTAGACATCAATTCTAAAGACATTCTTAAAGATATTCTCTTTAAGTTTGCACATGAGGTAGGCCATCTGATTTTGATGCCCATTACTGACCTGGCACCTTACACTGATTACAATAGTAGTGACAGAAGCTATGCTATTACGACACTTACGCGTAAAACAAAGGATGGAAGACAGTACGGTACCACCTTTGAGGAGTTATTCTGTAACTTGCAGGCCTATAACGCTGTATGCAGCGTATTGGGATGTAAAGAAATTGACATTGAACCTTCTGTAAGAAGAGATATTGATCTTTGCCAAAGGATTATCAATTCTTTTGAAATTGACAAGCGTCTCTTTTGGGACGAGTATCTCTATGAAGGCTCTCATGTACAGTGTAATTCTTTCTTGTTTGGAGTTACAAGAGGTGTTATGTCGTATTCTATCCATAGATACGACAAGTTCATGGGCGATGGCTCCTGGCGAAATCTTATGCTTCTTGTAAAGGATTACGCTTATGGCGATTCTTTGAAGAAGGATGAGCTTGATGTAAAGATTGATAATTTTCTTAGCTTTTTTAAGGTTGCTAACAGTGCATCTGTTAAAGAGGCTGTTATAGCTTCATGAAAGCTAGAAAAATACAAGTAGAATTTATTTCTGCTTGTATTTTTTCTTTTCTTTAGTGTATAATAAAGTATATAATTTAATATATAGAAGGGGGAAATTATGATAAGAGTATTATTTATCTGCCTAGGGAATATTTGTAGATCACCTATGGCAGAATTCATATTTAAGGATATAACTAAAAAAAGAGGTATGAAGGATAAATTTGTTATAGATTCTGCTGCAACAGATAGTTATAACGAAAGCATGCATGAGGAAATGTATGTAGGGGCTAAAGCTATTTTAGATGAAATGAATGTGCCATATGTAAAGCACATATCAAGAGCACTGAAGAAAGAAGATTATGATAAATTTGATTATATACTATGTATGGAAAGTAAAAATATAGAAAATGTAATGAAAATAATAGATAAAGATCCTTTAAATAAAGTTCATAGACTTCTTGATTTTACCAAAAATCCAAGAGATATAGTAGATCCGTGGTACTTTCGGTAATTTTGATAGTACATATTACGATATAGACTATGGCTGTAATGAATTTTTAGAGTATCTGTTAAAAAATAACAAGTTATAGATATTTTAAAAATTGATAGTACAATTAAAAAATTAAATTTTATACAAAAAGTAGCAATTTTTTACAATTTATATTATAATTTATTTATATTTTAGTTAAAAAAAGAGGGGAAAAATGGAAAGCGAAAATAATAGTAAATATATAAATAAATTTGTAAAAATATATCCTTACCTAAAAGGTTTTACGGATGATCTTTTATTTTTTATAGCGATAGATACATTATTTTTTACTACCCAAAAAGGGTTATCTGAGCAGCAAATAGTTATGCTTACTACGATTTCTTCAATATTTTCAATAGTATTTAGACTATTGTTAATAAAAGTAATAGAGAGAATTGGTAATACTAAATCAGTAAGACTAGGAATGATACTATTACTTTTTTCTGCTATTTTCATTACTTTTGGAAAGAGTTATTTTGTCTTAGCCTTAGGGAAGATAGTTTATGAAATTGCATGGGTTTTTAAAGATATGGAAAATGTAATGCTTAAGAATAATTTGTCTGTTATAGGGAAAAGTGACTTTTATGCAAAAATTGCGGGAAAGGGTATGACTATATATGCATTTTTAACGTTTATAGTATCTCTTACATCTGGCGTACTATTTAATAAAGATCCGCATCTTCCAATGTATCTATGTATAGTTATATGTCTTATAGCTACAGTAATGTACTTTTATATGAAAGATGTATCTTCAAGTAATGTAACAAAAAGAGTTAAGAGGAATAATAAAATTAACTTGCCTAGTATTATATGGAGTATATTAATAAGCTACTGTATATTTTATGGGATAATATCTGCATCTCAGACAAATTCTAAACTTCTTATTCAGTATGAGCTTTCAGATGTATATGATATTTCTAAAGTATCTATTTATCTAAGTATTATTGTAGCTTTTTCACGTGTGGCTAGACTTGCTAGTAATATAATATTTCATAAAGTATATAGCAAAATAAAAGATAAGTCTATAATAATACTAAGTAGTATGTTATTTTCAGCATTTATATTCATAATACTTGGGTATTTTATAGATATAGAAGTTATAAAGTTTGTAATGATGTCTATAGGTTTCTGTATAATTTTAGGAGTCAGAGATCCATTTAGATTATATATCCAAGATACTATACTAAAACTTGCAAGTAAGGAAGATAGTCAGGCTGCAATGTCATATATGCAGTTTGCAAGAAAAATTGGTACTACAATTTGTAGCTTAGTTATATCAGCTGTACTTCTTAAGTGGAGCATGATATATGTAATGTTTGGTATAGGTGCTTTAGCACTTATAGAGATATTTGTTAATATTAAGCTATATAAAATATTAAGTTGTAAAAATTAAAAGAAAGCACCTGCTATATATAATATAGCAGGTGTGATTTGTTGTTATAAAGTTCTATTATAGCAAAATGTTTATTAGCAATTTAAAAATCTTTTTTTGAGCATTAACATTACATAGCCAAGGATACATGAGCATACAGTAGAGTTAGAAGAAAAATTTCTTAAGTGGTCGTCATATGCTGAAATCATAGTCCTTCCAGTTACACAATTGTTTAAAAATTCAGTATCATTCATTACAGATATAATGTTAATTTTTATATCTGTATTGCCATTTTTCCTAAAAGCTATTGATATTGCTTTTGATGCAGTTTCTTCATAAAAATAGTGCTTAAATAATTCCATGAACCCATCGTAAGTAATCGCAGCAAATAAATTTTGAAAATTATCATTGATAAAATCTTTAATTACAAAGAATTGATTTTCTACATCAGTGGAAATTTTGTTTAATGCAGCTTCAGCTGCATTTTTAATTTCATCTTTCTCAAAAATAGAAAGTGATATAAATTTATCAATCTTTAGATTTTTGTACCTTGTTTCATTAGCAACCATTAATTTTTTCCTTTCTTAAATTATTAGTTGATTTGACTATTATCTTGACATAAAATATTATATCATAATTTAAGTTAATTTTCAATGAATGATCACATATATAAATAATATACGTGACCTTATCGAAATTATATTTATATATTACTTTATACATCAAATATCATCTACAATAAATTCTTTATTTTCATATTTAGGAATAATATCTTTAGGAATACCGTAATCTATTATTTTACCTTTTTCTATGACCAATATATTATCCATATCCTTTAATGTTGATAGTCTGTGTGCAATACATATAATTGTTTGATTGTTAAAGTATTTATGTATATTTTGTTGTATTTTAAATTCCGTATTATTATCCAGACTACTAGTTGCCTCATCAAATATTACAATTTTTGAATCTCTTAAAAATATTCTAGCAAGTGCAATTCTTTGCCTTTGGCCACCTGAAAGCTTTATGCCTCTTTCTCCAACAACTGTATTATATTTATTTTCAAGACTTTCTATAAAATTGTGTAGTTCAGCTTTTTTTGCAGCATTATATATTTCTTCTTCTGTGGCATCTGGCTTTGCTATTTTTATATTATCATAAATAGTAGAATGTAATAAAATTGTTTCTTGTGGAACATATGTTAAATTGTTATATAGTGAATTTGTGTTATATTTAGATATATCTTTATCATCTATTAAAATGATACCCTTTTCTGGCGAGTAGAATTTAAAAATTAAATTTACAAGGGTTGTCTTTCCGCTACCACTAACACCTATAATACCTATTTTTTGTTTATCTCCTATTATTAAATTAAAATCTTCAAAAATATAATTTCTATTATATCTAAAGTAAATATCCTTAAAATCAATCTTACCATTATCTATAATAATGTCAGGTTTATTATCATCTGAAATTATTTCTTTAGTATAGAGTAAATTGTAACTATTTTTTAGTTTAACTATTATTTCACCTATATGTATATATGACCATGTAAAAGATGTAGTTTT
>CAZXLZ010000077.1:0-4486 GCA_964642045.1 uncultured Clostridiaceae bacterium | reverse complement strand
GTTTTTTTCTCCTTAAAATATTATCCATATAATTTTAACATATGAGCGCTGTAAGTTCAATTAAATTTCATATATTAATTCAAAATAATATAATTATATAAAATTTATGATGCTTTTTGTAAATGATATTATTCAAACTTGAATTTTACATAAAAATATGATACAATTATTATTGTATCAAAAAGAAAAATCGAAAAAATTTTGGAGGTATTCTCATAATGTTAGAATTAGCTAAAGGAAATGTTCCTGTTCCCATGAGTACTTGTATCTTCATAGCCATCTATGAAACTGATATCAATCCTTGGTTTATTTTCAATCTCTTTCATTCGTTATACCCTTCAGAAGAATTCTCCCCTTCAGATGAAAAGATTAAGGAGTTATTCCGAAAGGTAAAAGAAGGAAAAATTAAGGAGTTATTTGTATCAAAAGAAAATTATGTTCATTTCATGGAGCAGCTTGTAGAACTTGATCTCGTAGAAGCCAAAGACTCTAAATTTATAATAACTAAGAAAGCAAAAAATATTATTAAAAGAGCTGCTGAGATGAAGAGAGAATTTGACAAGAGGCACTAGTATGCTCCTTATAACCACTTTTACAGCGAAACTCCTATCTTTGTTTAAATTAACGAAAAACTATATCCGCTCTAATTTTAGGGCGGATTTTATTTTTATTAATACTATTATAAAATATTCTTTTTTTATTTTAATAAACAGTTTATATTGAAATTTACATAAAAATATGTTATAATGTATTTCGTAGCAAAAAAATTAATATCAAATCTAATTAGGAGGACAAAAAAATGTTAAACTTAAGAGCATGTGATGTACCACTTAGAGGAAGAGGATACTTCCTTTACCCCGCACTGAAGGAATTTGGAGTTGATGAGAGAACTTTTGACATACTCGCCTTCAGCATCTATCCTAAGCATGATCCTTTTGATTATGATCCGAGTGTTGATGAAAAGCCTATTTCTACTACAGTTGATGAAAAAATCTTAAAAGATTACAATCTTTCTGTTAAAGATTTTGTGGAGATTGACTTGGTGGAGATAAAGGATGGCGTACCCACAATAACTAAGAAAACTGAGGATATCCTTAACCATGCTTTCAAGCTAAGGAAAGAGTTCGATGAGAAAAATCCTAACTTTTACTCTAGGCCTTGCATGGGAGTAATCGGTGTTCCAAACTAAAAAGCATAATCTCTTATCTGCCCCATCTTTTGAAAAATAATTTTAAATGGGCATTTGTAGAGATTAAAATTCAATCATATACTCTTTATACACTATTTATTAAAATAAAAATTAAAGGCTTGTATTGGACTGAAAAATTCAAAACAATTAGGAATTAAATTCCTAATTGTTTTTTGTTTCATTTGAAATCTTATGCAAAATGTTGTATAATTAGGCTGTATACTCATGCGTAATTTTTTGTCTGATTAAACAAAAAAATATTTTTTAGTACAAAATTTAATCTTATGAAAAAAGAAAGGATGGCTAAAAATGAACAAAGTAAAAAAAATTGTTTTTGCTCTCATCATTTCAATACTAATATTGTTAATACCTATAACATTTAAATATAAATTACTATTATCTATTATTATAATTACATTCGTTATATTTTTTAAATACATATATCCAGAATTATTAGTTAAAAATAGAAACTCTGAGCGGTGGTGTAAAAAACTTTCTGATGAAGAGTTAGAAATTGTGGAAGATGCAAAAGAATTAATTAAAAGTGTAGATAGTAATATTGTAATATCTAGCTTTAATGTATATAAAGTTAGATTTGTGCTGTATGCATGGTTTGAGTATGATGAAGATACTCAGGAATTAAATATTTTTATACCTTTTAAATTGTTTTCTATATGGAATGGTAAAGATGGTTGCTTTTTAGCAGTGCTACATGAGATTTTACATTCTCAAAATCTAAAGAACAATTTTACGATTTTCGAGGATGAATTTTTAGAAGGACTTAACCAATTCTTTACTATTTGGCTAATAGATAATTATAGTGAAAAATATAAAGTACCAAAAGATAAACGCATAAGGCTAATAAAAGGGTATTTAAATATATATTTGGCATATCACAAAGAAATGAATATGGTAAAAAACATTTTCGAAAAATTCAATATTGATTTTAAACATGCATTTCTAAAATATATTGATTTTCAACCTGAATTTTTTGAAGTTTTTATTCCTTCAGAGTACTTAAAAAAAAATGATCACTAATTAAATTATCATGGTATTACCTGTTATGGCAATTGCTATGTTAAAAAAACATAGTATTACCTATACTTTGTAACAAAATAAATATAAGCGATGTTATACTTTCATGAATATATTTATTGATTAACTTGAGATTATATCGTAATCTACATAATATTATGATACAATAGCTTACTAAAATTAAATAAAAATTTTTATTGGAGGAAAATATAATGCTTAATTTAACAAAAAAAGAACTGCCTACGTATAGTGTTTTAGGACCTGCTCTTGATGCAAAAGTTAATCAGTGGGAAGTTTACTATTTGCTAGAAAGCCTATGTTTCAGAAAAACGGATGATGAACTAATACCTATGGTTGTAGATGAGAAAGTTCTTGATTTATTAATAGATTCACGTAATAAAGAACTTCTTGATTTGCCAAACTCACTCTTCAGAGACGGACTTATCGAAAAAAAAGCAGATGGTTCCTTAGTAATCACAAAGAAAACCGAGGATATTTTTACAAAAGCTTATAAAAATGCTAAAGCTATAAAGAAGTCTATTGATGGATCTAATGATTCAAAAGGAAAAAGATTTTTTATGATTTGTCGTGGTGTTGGCAGAAATTATTATTGATATGTACTAGTGGCTCTCTAATATTTAGAGAGCTATTATTTTATATAAAAAATATGTTGATTTTTTATACATATTGTTATAAAATCATCTATGGTGATTTTAATGAATAAAAAAGACAAAAACATGGTACTTGATACAACTAAAAAAATGAGAAAGAAAGCTAAAGAGACTATAAATGATTATAAAAAATTCGCAGTTAAAGGTAATGCGATTGAACTTGCAATAGGTGTTGTAATTGGTTCTGCTTTTACTAATATAGTAAATTCAATTGTTAGCTGTGTTATAACTCCTCTTATATCAGTTTTTACAAATAAAGTTGATATATCAAGTTTGTTTATTTCTTTAGATGGAAAAAAATATTCCTCTATTGATGCTGCAAAAGAAGCTGGTGCTGCAATAATAACTTATGGTACATTAATAAATAGTATTATAAACTTCCTAATTTTATCTATAATATTATTTATAATAGTAAAATACATAACAGCTGTTAGAAAGAAAATGGAACACTTGGAGAAAAAAGAGAATGAAGCAAGTAATGAAAAAAAAGAACAGACTACAAAAATATGCCCTTACTGCCTATCAGAAATCAATATTTTAGCTACAAGATGTCCTCATTGTACAAGCAGTTTAGATAATCCTGAAAATAATGTAACAACTGAAGAATAATATACTTAAATATCTAAATTTAATCTCTAGAATATATCATATTTTAGAGATTTTTATATTTAATATTTACAAACAAAAGTTCATAGTGTATAATTAGTTACATAGAAAATACGTGGTATAAAATTAAGTTAATGAATTTTACAAAAATTCTGTTTAATTAGAGAGGAGCAACAATATGAATAATAAAATTACTACAACCATGAATGTTAATGATAATTTAGTAGGTGTTATGAGAATTAGTAATATAGATTATATTTCATTGACAGATTTAGCAAGATATAAAAATAATACAAATCCTGGGGATGTTATAATAAAATGGATGAGCAATAAAAGTTCTTTTGATTTTTATTGCCTGTGGGAAGAATTATTTAATGAAGATTTTAAACTAGCGGAATCTCGCGAGTTTAAAAATGACTCTGCAAATCAATCATTTACTATGAGTCCATCAAGATGGATAAGCCTCACTAATGCAAAAGGGTTTATTAGTAAAAGAGGAAAATATGATGGTGGAACATTTGCACATCCAGATATCGCGTTAGAATTTGCATCTTGGATTGATCCAGCTTTTAAATTATATTTAATTAAAGAATTTGAAAGACTAAAATATAACGAAGGTTATCAAAAAAAAATAGAATGGTCTGTCAGAAGAAGTTTATCTAAAACAAATTATAGAATACACACTGATAGTATAAAAGAAAATATTGTTCCTAAATTAACAGACAAACAAAAACAATATGTTTATGCAAATGAAGCTGATGTTATAAATGTAGCTCTATTTGGAATGACATCAAAAGAGTGGAGAGATAACAACCCTAATTTAGATGGAAATATTAGAGATTATGCTGATATATTACATCTTGTTGTACTCAGTAATTTAGAAGTTTTAAATGCTAGTATGATAGAAAATAACATTGAACAAAAAGAAAGACTGGAAAAACTAACTAAAACAGCAAAAAAAGAATTAGATGTATTAATAAATGAT
>CAZXLZ010000076.1:0-4600 GCA_964642045.1 uncultured Clostridiaceae bacterium | reverse complement strand
GTCCTACTTGGAGAGCCAAAAGGATAGTAGGGATAAGTAGCATTTATGTGAAGAAGAGCCCTACTTTTTCCTTTTTATTTTTTCTTAAAATAGATGAAATTTTAAATATTCAAGAATACAAAAGACCAGCCTAAATTTTAGGCTGGCTTTAAATGCTGTCATGCTGATATAGTTGATTTATTTAATAACTTGAAATATCCTTTTTCTAATAAATTAGCAAGATCACAGCTATAAAGAGCACGATGATTTGCATCTTCCTTGAATGTACGCGTTGAGGTATCAATTTCCTTTATTGGAATTTTATAACCCCAGTCTTTCTTTTGATAGAGAGGAGTTTCGATAGGAGCATAAAAAACTTCTCCTTTTTCAGTTTTTTCGGAAATTGCCACGTTTTCTGTGTCTTTTATAAAAGTGGCAATTATTTTTTCCTCTAAATTGGGGAATTGGTCAGTTTTATCTTTGTTTTGGAGCTGTTTTATAAGCTCTTCAACACTAATCCAAATAAAATCCTGTACGTAAATATTTTTGCCTCTATAAGCAAAATATGCACCTTTGGAATCTTTAAGCACTTTACATTTTCGAAACTTCCCATTATAACATCCTTTTTCTAATTCATTTACATCTAAGTAGAAGTTATTAGGGATATCCCCATCAAAAATGTTATCGGGGATGTACGCTGAAATTATTTTGACTGAAGAAAACTTATAATATAACCGCATTTTCATTCTCCTTAATTAATTTAAATTGTTAAATCTTACATTAACATTATACCATATATGACACTAAAAGTCAATTTTATGTAAATATATATTTTACTAATATATAATTCTAGATGCCTGTTTTTAGTGAAAGTTGAAAAGAAGTTGAAATGTAGCATAAATTATGATAAAATGTGTGTAGCTGTGATGTATAGCTAAAAAATAATTATTTGGAGGAATAAATAATGGAAAAAAGTAAAGATTATGAGTCATTGGTAGTAACGCTACGGATGTTAAAGGAAAGTAGAGTATTTGGAGCTGGCGATAGTGCTGTATTTGAATTTTTTAAGTATGCGTGCCTAAGTGGAGAACTTAACATATGTAGTGCCTGTATAGATGCAGGATTTGATGTAAACATGTGTGACAACTTATATGGAGAACCGTTATTAATTGAATTAGCAAGTGACAAAAGGTTTACGGTTGATGTTGCTGAATTTCTTATTAAAAACGGTGCAAAAACCGATATAATAGAGAAAGGTTGCTTTAAATCACCATTAACTACTGCTTGCTGCTGTGGTAATTTAGAAATGGTAAAGTATCTTATTGATAAAGGAGTTGCTGTAATAAGAAAAGGAATAAATTTAATGGATACAGATTTAGGTGCAGCAATAACTAATGATCAAGTTGAAGTAGCAAGACTGTTACTGAATTTAGGAGTTGCCTCTGTTAATGATATGGAGTATTTGACTTCTGAACTAATGGAAAGAAGCAAATATAAAATGGTAGAAGTACTATTACAATTTGGAGCCAGTCCTAATAAGGGTAATCTACTTAGTAAAGCAGTAGAAAAGGGAAGTTATAAAATGGCAGAACTTCTATTAAAATATGGAGCTGATCCAAATAAATACCAAACTTTATCTCCACTTCATAGTGCAGTGATTAAAGGAAATGTTGAGCTGGCAAGGTTATTACTTGACAATAAAGCAGATGTAAATGCCAAAGTTGAAAAAAAATCAATAATAAAAAAATATGAGGGAGCAATTTTGGCATTTGATATAGCCATTTGTAAAAGTGATACTGAAATGCAAAGGTTATTACAAGAATATGGAGGACACTGTTCAAGCCGTTTAGAGCGATTAGAAGTTCTGAGTGATATAGCACTTTCTTCGAAATAACTATAATTTCTTAGAAAGGCTTAAACCAAATAAAACAATTTGGAGGCTTATAAATGAATAAGAAAAGAACAATTAAGTTAGGCAAGGCATATGTTTCATATAGGAGTAGGCCAAGTAGTATTGATCTAACTCTAGCTGGAAAAAATAATATAGGACCACCAGTACCTTTTAACAGTTTTTCTCCTGGTCATCCTATTTTAGGAAATCTCAAAGATAATGAAAAATCTGAAAAAAGTAAGAAGTAAATCTATCTTTAAAACATAATTACATATTTTATGTAGTTATGTTTTTTATCTTGTAGAAAAATATCAAATGTGATATTAATATTATTTCTATATTGCAAATATTCATAATATAATATATAATGAATATTACAAGAAGAGGTATAAAATAAATATGAATAAGTTTTTTAAGTTTGTTATTTTTGTTGTTGCTATAATTGGTATAGTTTATATACTTGCATCACGGAAAATTAGCGACATTTGTTGATTTAATAGTAAGTTCTAATGATAAATTTGTTTATACTAAAGATTTCAAGATAAATAAGTTACAGCTAGATAATTCGGATTACTATTACAATTATTTAACAGAAGATCAAAAAAAGATATATAGTGCAGTTGCACGTGGTGTAAACAAATTAGATAGAGAAATACTTGTTAGTAAATATGAGCTTGAGGATGTAGACAGTGCATCAAATGACGCAAGAGAAGCAATAAATGCTTTTTTAGCCGATCATCCAGAAGTATTCTATATGAATTCACAGTACACTATTTCAATAACTGAAAGTATACTTGGTAAAACTTTAAAATTGGAGCTAAATTATAGGGTGGCAAATGAAAGTGATTTGAATAATCAAATAGACAGAATATATTCTAGTATGCAAGAAATAGTGGATCCTATTATGGATAAATCAGACTATGAAAAAGAATTATATATACATGACTATTTAGCTAAAAATGTAAAATATTATTCTGATTTTGAAGATGAAGACAATATTTTAGATAAATATCATACCATTTATGCAGCTATTATTGATAAAGAAGCTGTATGTGATGGTATATCTAAAACATACCAGCTCATTCTTGGTATGGTAGGGATTGAAAGTCAGCTTGTTACGGGTCATTTATCAGGTACTCCTCATGCATGGAATATAGTAAATATTGATGGTAACTGGTTACATGTAGATATTACATCTGATAAATATATAAAAGATGAAAATGGAAATACAATTGAAGCCGTACATACATACTTTAATGTTAATACAGACTTTATATCTAATACTCATAAAATAGAAAAAATGGATATAATACCTGAGTCAACAAGTTTAGAGTATACATATTATGCAAAAAGCGGATCATATATTAAGACAGATGAAAGTTTTGAAAATAGAGTAAAAGAAATAATAATTTTGCAAAATGATAGGAAAATTTTAGAATTTGCAACAGATTATACTATAAATGTCCCAGAAAGACTTTTAAAACAACTATATAATGTAAATTTCAATAACTTAAAATCAAAGGGAAATAATGTAACTATGGAATACTATAACGAGCAAAATGTTTATATAGTGAAAAAAGATTAAAAAGGCTCTTGTCTCTTAAGTGAGACCAGAGTTTTTACTTTTATTTAAAGATGATAAATCTCTTTGTAATATTTATGTAAAAATTTGTATTTATTGTTGACTTTATAGCTTTTTTTTAGTATAATTTACATGTTATATTTAATAACAAAAAATATATAAGAAAGGGGTGAACTTAAGTGCCTACATTTAGCCAATTAGTAAGAAAAGGTAGAGAAGATAAGACAACAAAATCTAAATCTCCAGCTTTACAAAGAGGATATAACTCAAGAAAAAAGGTTTCAACTAATCAATCTTCTCCACAAAAAAGAGGTGTTTGTACAGTTGTTAAAACACAAACTCCAAAAAAACCAAACTCTGCATTAAGAAAAGTTGCCAGAGTAAGACTTACAAATGGAATGGAAGTAACAGCTTATATTCCAGGTATTGGACATAATCTTCAAGAACATAGTGTTGTTCTTATAAGAGGAGGAAGGGTAAAAGATCTTCCAGGTGTTAGATATCATATTGTAAGAGGCGTTCTTGATACTGCAGGTGTTGCAGGAAGAATGCAAGCAAAATCTAAATATGGAGCTAAGAGAGCTAAGAAAAAATAGTCTATTTTAAGGTGCTTAAGTTTTATATACAAAAGCACTTACAAAAATTGATATTTTTGAGTACCTATAACTATTAAAGTTATATAATGAAAGGGGGAAGAACAGTGCCAAGAAAAGGACATATTGTAAAAAGAGAAGTAATGCCAGATCCAATGTATAAATCAAAAGTTGTGACAAAACTTATAAACAAAGTTATGTGGGATGGTAAGAAAGTAACTGCTCAAAAAATTGTTTATGGTGCATTTAATATGGTAGCAGAAAAGACTGGTAGAGAAGCATTAGATGCTTTCCAACAAGCTTTAGATAATGTTACACCAATGCTAGAAGTTAAGGCAAAAAGAGTAGGTGGTGCTACATATCAAGTACCAATGGAAATAAGAGCAGATAGAAAACAAGCTTTAGCAATAAGATGGCTTGTAGAATATGCAAGAAAAAGAAATGAACACAGTATGGAAGAAAAACTTGCAAATGAAATAATGGATGCTATAAACCAAACTGGTGGAGCATTCAAGAAGAAAGAAGATACACATAGAATGGCTGAAGCTAATAAAG
>CAZXLZ010000075.1:0-4675 GCA_964642045.1 uncultured Clostridiaceae bacterium | reverse complement strand
ATAACTAAAAAGAGAGGAAAGAACATATATGAAGAAAAAATATATTATTTCAGCTATATTAGCTGCTGCCATATTTATGCTTACTTATTCATTTCTAGAGCTAAATATTATTTTATGTATAGTTCTAGGTGTGCTTTCATATTATGCTACTTATCTTGTAATTCCTAATAAAAAAATTTTAATACATGAAACAAAAAGCACAGATGATATAATTGAGTATGGATATGAAGAGATAAGTCAGATTAAAGATGTGTTAAATAAAATAGAAGATGATGAAATAAAGAGAAATTTTAAATCTGTATGTAGTGATGTAGAAAAAATACTTAAAGATATAAAATCTAAACCTAAGAAAACAAAACAAATTAGGAATTTTATAAGCTATTATTTACCTGTTTCTATAAATGTACTAAGAAAATATGATGAGGTAGAAAATCAAAGATTAACAAGTATAGACAGCAAGGAATTTATGAATAAAGTATTAAATATGTCAAGGAAAATAAAAGAAGCATCAGCAAATCAGCTTAACAGTATGTATAATGAAGAAATAATAAATACAAATGCAGATATAAAGGTATTTGAAACAATGCTTAAGGCAGATGGACTTTTAGAAAGTAGCATTATAAAAGAAGAAAGTAGTAGAAAGGAGGAATAAGTTTGGAAGAAAAGGCAAGAAAAGATAGATTAAAAGGAATTGTGATATTTATATTTATAATAATAGTTATAATAATATCAACTGTGTTTGTTAGGTTTAAAAATAAAGAAAATAGCACTTTAACTACAGTTTATGGGGCAGTAGGAGGCGGAAAAGAAAATCTACTTGCAGATGAAGAAATTATAAAGATAATGAAAGATGAATATAAACTTATGGTAGTAAATGATAACTGGAGCAATGGAAAACTTGTTAAAGACAAAGTGGTAAGAGAAGACTCATCAAATTATGATTTTATATTCTTTTCTGATCAAAGATTTTATGACTATTATAAATTAGAAGCAGACTCTTCAAAGGGTGAAGCAAAAAGAGAGTATGTAAAAGATGGCTCACTTACTCTAAATACTCCAATAGTTATATATAGCTGGAAACAGGTAGTCGACTCTCTTATAAAAGAAGAAATAGTAACTAAAAATGATGATGTATATTATATAACTGATATGCCAAAACTTATGAATTATATATTAGAAAAGAAGAAATGGTCTGATATCGGACTTGATTCAATATATGGATATATAAATATAAACTCCACTGATCCAGTTACTTCTTCACCAGGTGCTACATATTATGGACTTCTTTTATCCATTTTGTGTGATGGAGATGTAAATGATGAAAATATTGATGAGTCCTTAGAAAAATTAAAAACGTTTTATATAAAGTCAGGCTATATGAATAATACGCCAGCAGACCTTTTTGAAAGTTATTTAAAAACAGGAATGGGATCAAAACCTATGATAGTAGATTATGAGAAGAGCATAATTGATTTTGCAAATGAAAATCCAAATGGTTATGCACAGGTAAAAGATGATATAGTCTTGTTATATCCAGTGCCAACTATATGGAACTCGCATTGTATAGCATCTCTTACTGATAACGGAAATACTTATTTAGAAGTATTTAAAAATGATAAAGTGCAGCAAATTGCATGGCAAAGATATGGTTTTAGAACAGGTATAAGTACGCGGAAACTATGATGTAAAATCTTCTGGTGTAAGTGGCGTGCCACAAACAATAAATTCAACTGTACCAAGTTTAAAAATGTCTACATATAACAAACTTATAGATTATCTTAAAGATTAAAATAAAGTTTAGGGGGAAATAAAAAATGAATGAATTAATTTTAGATGTAAATAAAGATGAAGTAAAAGTAGAAGAGGTTGAAAAAGAACTTCTAGAAAAGAAAAAATTAACAGATGCCGAAGTTGAAAAGTCACTTAATTACGATAGTCTAAGTGATAAAGAAAAAATGGCAATTGATGAATTTAATAAAAAAGTTGATATAAAGGATACAAATCTTATACTTACATATGGAACAAGTGCTCAAAAGAAAATATCAGAATTCTCAGATTCTGTAATATCAAATGTAAGAACTAAGAGCGTAGGAGAAGTAGGTAGTCTTTTAACTGACCTTGTTGTTCAAATAAAAGATTTTGATGGAAGTATAGAGGTTCCAAATGCTAAAGGAATTTTTGCAATCTTTAACAATGTAAAAAAGAGTTTTGATAAAATAATTGCAAAATATGATAAAGTAGGAAATAATATAGACAAAATAGAAAGACAGTTAGAGGCTCATAAACTTCAAATGTTAAAAGATATAGCAATATTTGATACAATGTATGAGAAAAATTTAGAAAGTTTTAAAGAACTATCACTGTATGTAATTGCAGGTGAAGAAAAAATAAAAGAGATAAGAGAGAAAGAGCTTCCAGCATTAATAAAAAAAGCTGAAGAAACTAATGAACAGTTAGATGCTCAAGCTGTAAATGATATGAATAATATGCTAGATAGATTTGAAAAGAAAATATACGACTTAAAAACAACAAGAGTAATAGCAGTTCAAATGGCGCCTCAAATAAGAATGATACAAAATAATGATAGTGAGCTTGTTCAAAAAATACAATCATCTATTATAAATACAATACCACTATGGAAAAATCAGATAGTAATAGCTTTAGGTATAGCAAATTCAAAAGCAGCACTAGAGGCACAAAAAAGCGTAACTGATATAACAAATGAACTTTTAAAGAAAAACAGTGAAAACTTAAAACAAGGAACAATAGAAGTGGCTAAACAGTCAGAAGAAGCTATAGTTGATATTGAAACTCTTAAGAAAACTAATAAAGACATACTTGATACTTTAGATGAAATGGTAAAAATTCATGAAGAAGGAAGACTAAAGAGAGAAGCAAATGAGAAAGAACTTATATCAATTGAATCAGAGCTTAAAGCAAAATTAATAGAAATAAAAGTAAATTAAATAAAATTAAGGGTGGCAGATAATATTTACTCTGTCACCACTTCTATATAAAGGAATTTTAAAATGATAGATTTAAGAAAGTATAATAATAATGTAAATAGCAAATATGGAGAAATATCGAGTGGAGTATATGAAATAAAGAAATCAAAGTTTTATTCATATATATTTGCAGCAAACTCTGAAAGTGAAATAAATGATATTTTAAATAGAATAAAAAAAGATAATAAAAAAGCAAGACATGTAGTTTATGCATATAGATTTGAAGATGAAAATAAAAATGTACATTTAAAATTTTCAAATGCTGGTGAACCTCAGGGAACAGGGGTGAATAGTATAATATCTATGCTTGAAAAAGAAGATGTTACAAATTATTTAGTTGTTATAGTTAGATATTTTGGCGGAACACTGCTTGGTGCAGGAGTTCTTTTAAGAAGCTATCTTAACGCTTTTAAAGATGCTTATGATAAAATGAACAAAAGTTTATAAATTTTTAATTTTACTATTGACAAACGAATGTTTATAATGTATAATCATATTGCAAAACAAATGTTTGAGGTGGTAAAAATGAAAAATAAAAGAAGGAATATAAGGAAAAACAAATGTAGTATAGTGATGGTAATTTTAGCTTTATTTGCTATAATAACAATATGCTCAGTAGTTTTCAATAATGCTTATGCTGAAAAATATTATGATAAAACAAAGATAGTTGTATCTGAAAATGATACACTATGGGATATAGCAAAAGATATATCTAAAGACAGTGGTGATATAAGTATATATAAAGTAATGGATGATATAAAAAAACTTAATAACATGACATCTTCTACTATATATGTAGATCAAATATTAGAAGTATATGTATATTAATTAAAGATTTGTAACCTTTTTGGACAAGATTAAATATAATATATTAAGTAACAATCTTAATGATGTTACAGCGTATTATATGAAAGGGGTATATTTTAAAATGTGGAATAATGGTGGTTCAAATTGCTGCTGTAATAACAATAACAATTGTTGTTCTTGTTATTGTTGCTGTGAAAAACAAGAAGTAAAATGCTGCGAAAATAAGCAATCATGCGGATGTCAAAGTGGCAATATGTCTAGCAATAATCAAATGTGGATGTAATTAAGTCTTAAAAAGCGCGTTGAAATTATATATTATAATTTCAGCACGTTTTTATTATAAAATAATGTTATTAAATAAATCTTTTATAGTGTCAACATTTAATTTCTTCTCTGAAGAAAAAGGAATTATATCTTCTTTAGCAAATAAAAATTTCCTTATGTTAGCTATATTTTTATCAGCTGCAGTTTTAGAAATCTTGTCAGATTTATTTGCAATTATGGTAAATGGCATATTACATGAAACAAGAAAATCGTACATTTGTCTATCATCTTCTGTTGGAGTATGCCTTATATCAAGCAAAAAGAATATATGTGATATATTATAATTTAACAGGTAATATTCTACCATATTTGCTATGTTTTGCTTTTCTTTATTAGACATTTTTGAAAATCCATATCCTGGAAGGTCAACCATATAAAATGAGTCATCTACATCATAATAATTTATGGACCTAGTTTTTCCAGGATTTTGTCCAACTTTTGCAAGTTTGTTATTATTACATATAGCATTGATAAATGAAGATTTACCAACATTAGATTTACCTACTAAAACTATTTGTTTTTTATCATCATTTATAATA
>CAZXLZ010000074.1:0-4709 GCA_964642045.1 uncultured Clostridiaceae bacterium | reverse complement strand
TATTAAAATCACTAGATGGAATATCTCAAAAAGTATTAACTGATAATTTAAGACAGCTTGAAAACGATGGTATTATATATAGAAAAGACTACAAAACTAATCCACCAAAAGTTGAATATGGAATGACTAATTTAGGATTAGAATTAAACCAGATGTTAAATATAATGGCTTCATTTGGTGAATTTTATAAATCACAAATATAGTTAGCAATATAAATTATAATTTGGAGTGGAGATAAAAAGTCAAATAAGTTTGAAATTATAGAAAATGCCGATACTTTGTATAATAACTTAATTAAAGAGAAATAATCTGTTTTAAGGAGTATAAGAAATAATGGGAAATCTAGATAACTTATTAAAAAATAGGAAATTAGACTTTAGTAAATTGTTAAAATATGGATTTGTAGAAAGAGATAATAAGTATGTATATGAAGCATCACTTATAGAAAATAAATTTGATATACTTGTTATTTTTTCTAATGACAGTAAATTAGAGGCAAAAGTTATAGATTTAATGTCAAATGATGAATATTTACCTCTTAAAGTTCAAAATGCAGTAGGAGAATATGTTGGAAAAGTTAGAGAGGCATATGAAAATAAATTAATTGAAATAATTAATGAATGCTCTGAAGTGGAAGTATTTAAAAGTAATCATGCAAAGATGGTTATAAAATATATAAAAGAAAAATATGGTAATGAGCCAGAATTTTTATGGGATAAGTTTGAAGGAAATGCGGTATTTAGACATAAAGAAAACAAGAAGTGGTATGGAGCATTGCTTACAGTATCTAAAGATAAATTAGGATTAGAGGGAGAAGAAAAGGTAGAAGTTATAGATTTAAAAATTTTACCTGAAGACATAGAAAAAATTGTTGACAACAAAAAATATTTTTTAGGTTATCATATGAATAAAAGACACTGGTTTACTATTATTCTTGATGGTAGTGTAGAATTAGAAAAAATATTTAAATTTATAGATGAAAGTTATAATATAAGTAAATAAGAAGGGAGTAAATAATGGGAGTAATACAAATTCCGTTTAGTATTCCAGAAGAATATGAAATTGGTTTAAAGTCGGGAGAGTATATAAGGACAGGTGGTGTAATTAGAAATCAAACTGGAAATATAGTTAAACATTTAAAAGAATTTACAGATAATGATTTAACTGATGAGGCAAGCAAAAATATTAGTGAAGTATTAGATTTGAAAAAATCTTTAATTGGTATTGGAGCTTTAATTGGAGTTAGTGCTGCTGCAACAAGTATATATTTTGTATATAAGAAAATAAGAAATAAACATAATGGAAATGATAAAGAAAAAATTATTTTGGATGGATTTAACGCAGCATTATCTAAATATGTTAGTTCTATTAAAGAGGGTAATCTTTCGATAGATGTTTTAGAAGATTTTATATGGAATATTAAATTTATAAAAGAAAATTTAAAGAATAAAGAAATTGAAGTTAAAATATCTTTAAATCAGCTAGAAGAATTATTAGATTTGATTTATAGTTATACTGTCAATTTAGCAAATTTAAATAATATTAGTGCAGAATTAATAGAAAAGGATAATGATAAAGATTCTTTATCAAATATAATATACTTTTTAGATTTCCAAAAGAAAATTTTAAAAGAAGAACTTATTGCTTAGTTAATATTCTAAAAGTGAAACAAAATTAAAGTTTGTCTGTATATAGTGTTGAAAGGAATGATAGTGTTATGAAAAAAAGAATTAGTATACTACTCATAGCTTTAGTTGTAGTTTTAGGTATAGCTAGCACATTATACTTTGTAAAATCTAAGAATTCAAATAAAGTTTTAGATGCTGAGCCACCTGTCAGCTTAGAAACAGAGAAAAAATCAGTTCTTGATGGGTATGAAAGAGTAAAAAGCAGTGGTGGTATTATAACTGAAACAGAAGTTGAAACTCTAGATTCAAATACTGAAATTAAGCTTAGTGATGAGGCAAGGAATTTTCTTGAGTATGTAGGAAAAAGTATTAATGAAGAAAGGCAAGTAAAAAGAGTATACAATAAAAATTTTAATAGAACATATACAAGAGTCATAACTGATAGTATGAAGATTTATTTAGATGATAATGGAGATATAGTAGATTATGAAGATTTGGTTAAGTATGCATATCCTCATGATAATTATATGCTAAGTGATGAAAGTAAACTTTCTGATTTTATGGTTAATATAAAGAAAATAGGGGACTTTGATTCATATAAGCTTATAAGTTGTAGCCATTTTGGAGGTATTTCATGGATTTTGGTTTACATGAAAGAATATGAAAATGGTGCTATAAATAGCATGGAATGTGTTGATATAGGAATTGATGCATATGATGGTAAAATTTTGAGATATATTCATCATAAAGAAATGAAACCAGACACGTTTGAACCTGTTATATCAGAAGAAGAGGCAATAGAGTGCGCTAGAGAGATAATGGAAAAATATGGAGCTAAAAATGCTGCTGCTACTTTAAGCTATGAAAGACCAAACTTCTACTTTGAAGAAGGTGGACCATATGAGAAAGCAGATTTTGTTCGTCTTTGTTATAATGTTAATTTAGATATATATAATGATGATGAAGTTATGGCATATTATGAAAGTATAGGTCATGTAAACCATAGTGTTGCAGTATATGTTGATGCAGAAACTGGAGAAATTTTAGGAGGATATGAAAGATACTGTAGATAATATTAAAGTACAAATATTGAAAGGAATGATAATTATGAAAAAAAGAATTAGTATATTAATTATAGCTTTAGTTATAGTTTTGGGAATAGCTAGCACATTATACTTTGTAAAATCTAAGAATTCAAATAAAGTTTTAGATGCTGAGCCACCTGTCAGCTTAGAAACAGAGAAAAAGTCAGTGCTTGATGGGTATGAAAGAGTAAAAAGCAGTGGTAGTATTATAACTGAAACAGAGGTTGAAACTTTAGATTCAAATACTGAAATTAAGCTTAGTGATGAGGCAAGAAGATTTCTTGAGTATGTAGGGAAAAGTATTGATGAAGAAAGAGAGGTAAAGAGAATATATAGTAAAATTTTTAATACAACCTATACGAGAGTCATAACTGATAGCATGGAGATTGATTTAGATAATAATGGAGATATAGTAATTTATAAAGATTTGATTACTCATCCACATCTTAAAGATAATTATATGATTAGTGATGAAAATCAGTTATCAGATTTTATGGCTAATATAGAAAAATTAGGTGGCTTTGATTCATATAAGCTTACAAGTTGTAGTAATCTTGGAGGTCCTTCATGGATTTTGTTATACATGAATGAATATGAAAATGGTGTTTTAAATCGCATGGAAAGTGTTAATATTGTAATTGATGCATGTAAAGGTTCAGTTTGGCTTTATAGTCATCATAAAGAAATGAAACCAGACACGTTTGAACCTGTTATATCAGAAGAAGAGGCAATAGAGTGCGCTAGAGAGATAATGGAAAAATATGGAGCTAAAAATGCTGCTGCTACTTTAAGCTATGAAAGACCAAACTTCTACTTTGAAGAAGGTGGACCATATGAGAAAGCAGATTTTGTTCGTCTTTGTTATAATATTAGTTTTTCTTTAGATAGTGATGATAAAGCTGAGGGTAATTATATTAGTATGGGTCATGTAACTCATGGAGTGCAAGTATATGTTGATGCAGAAACAGGAGAAATTTTAGGTGGAGATGAGTGGCAATGTCAATAATATATAGTACAAGTAAATCTGTTTTCTTTATTTAAAGTTATTGTATAGATTGATATAATGAATTTAGTTGACAATTTACAGTAAATGTGTTAATATATTTGAGGAATAATTTGGCATATATTTAAGAATAACTATTTTTTTGAGAGGAGACTAAAAATGGAAGAAATAATCATTGCATCATCAAATAAAGACAAGATAAATGAAGTAAAGTCAATATTAAAAGAATTTAAAATTGTTTCTATTAAAGACATTGCGCTTAACGTTGACGTTGAAGAAGACAAAGAAACTTTTGAAGGAAATGCAATAAAAAAAGCAGAAACTATTTCAAAAATGCTAAGCGGAAAAAAATGTATAGCAGATGATTCTGGAATTGAGATAGAATATTTAAATGGATTTCCAGGTGTATTTACTAAAAGATGGCTTGATGGAACAAATAGAGAAAGGAATCTTAGCATAATAGAAAAGTTAAAGGGAGTTCCAAAAGAAGAAAGAAGAATAAAATTTATAACAGCAATAGCTTTATCAGATGGAAATAATTCTATTTGTGAAATAGGAACAATAGAAGGTTATGTTGCGCAGGAAGTTAGAGGAGAAAATGGATTTGGATTTGATGAAATATTTGAGCTTGAAAATGGTAAAACACTTGCTGAATTATCGAAAGAAGAAAAAAATGAAATAAGTGCAAGAAAAATTGCCTTAGAAAAAATAAGGAAAAGATTACTGGAAACTAAATAAAAAAACAGTAAGTAAATAAAAGGAGCAAACAGTTTGTTTTCTCCTTTTTCCTTTATATATCAAGTTTTTTATATAATACTTAATTTACAAATTATGTAATTGACAAACTAATGTTTAGATGATATAATTTATGGAGCTAAAAAGGAGAGTATATATGTTAGATAAAATAGTTATAAAAGGTGCTAAAGAGAACAATTTAAAAAACATAGATATAGAGGTGCCAAGAGATAAACTTGTTGTAATAACAGGTCTTTC
>CAZXLZ010000073.1:0-4823 GCA_964642045.1 uncultured Clostridiaceae bacterium | reverse complement strand
ACTTCCATAAAAATAGAAAATGGAAAAAATAGAATGCTATATATGGTAATAAGTGCCATTATAGGTGTTTTGGTAGTTCTTATGGTTTATCAAATAGTTTTACAAAGGGGAAATATAAATTCTATTTTAAATAGTATTTTTTCAAAATAATTAGTTTAAAAATAAAATAATAGGAAAACATATTTATGAGGGATAAATATGTTTTTTTTATTTTTATTAATTACATTAATTTTTATTATATTAATTTTGAAGTTTAATATTAAAATTGTAAAAAAATCCATTGTACATCTTGAATTAAGCATATATAACATAAAAGTTTTTCATAAGGATTTTGTTAATGATTCATATAAGAGCTTGGTTAAAAATAAATTAGATTTAACTAAAATAATTGCAAATTGGGGTATAAAGAGTATAAGAAACTTTGTATATGAAATATTTAAGGTTTTAATTAAATTAAGAAAAAATTTAAATTTTAAGAAAGCAAGTGTAAATGTTCATATTTCTAATGCTAATTATATAAAGGGTGGATATTATATAGGTGCAATAGAAACAATTCATTTTATGGGCAAAAATATAACAGATAAATTTGAAATACACCATAGATATAGGTCGCAAGAGGAAGATTTGAAAATAGGCTTTTGTTTAATTTTTGAGTTTAGAATTATAAAAATTTTAATAAGCTTTATAAAATTGTTAATAATATATAATAGATTTATGAGGAAAGGAAAGATGAAAAATGGAACAACATCCAATAGAAAACTTAATGATGACTGCAATGTCATCAATTGAAAACATGATAGATGTAAATACCATAATAGGTGATATTGTAACAGCGCCAGATGGAACAGTAATAATACCAGTTTCAAAAGTATCATTTGGCTTTGCAGCTGGAGGAAGCGAATTTACTACTGATAATATAAAAGCTTTAGAGAATAAGAATTTACCTTTTGGTGGAGGTAGTGGAGCAGGTGTAAATATAACACCAGTTGGATTTTTAGTTATAAAAGATGGAAATGCAAAACTTCTGACAGTAGATAGTACAGGACCAATTGATAAACTTGTAGATATAGTTCCAGATGTAGTTAATAAAGCTAATGATTTTATAAATAATAAAAAATAAAATGTTAGGAGAAAAGCTCCTAACATTTTTTTCTATTAAAAATTATCTGATATAGACTTTACTATATTTTTAAGAATTGCCATTTGTTTATTAGTGTATACAATAGAATCATCTTCTTCTACGAAATTTTGAAGTGAATCTGAAAGAAGGAAATCCATGCTTATTTTTAAAGCATTACTTAGTCTAACTAAAGTTTCAAGACTAGGAAGCTTATTTCCTCTTTCCACATCACCGAAAAAATTTGAAGATACACCTATCAAACATGCAAGTTGATATTGAGTGTAGTTATGCTCTTCTCTTGCAAACTTTATTTTCTTACCTAATTGCTTTTTATTTATAGATGAATAATTTGAATTCATTGGACGCCTCCTTTATTATATATGATATAATATTTTTAGTTTGTTTTAAACAATCTAAAAGTATATAAATAACCTCTTATAGTATGCTAATTTTGACTAATAGTTATGAAAAATATACAAAATGTTACAAAATAATTAGATATTACAATTTTCTTGACATAGCAAAGAGTGCGGTTATATAATATAGTTAAGATTAAGAGGTTATTATGAAAAAAATTGTTATAAGTAAAAAGTATGAAAAATTAAAGTTGGAAAATAAGTTATATAAAGAAGAACTTGATAATATAAAAAAAAGTAGAGCATTTATATTTATAAATCATTTTCCTAAAAAAAATAAAAATTGGCTCCTTTATAAAAAGGAAAGAAGAGATAATATATTAAATATAAAAGAAGAACTTATTGATACTACTAAAGGGAAATTTAGTATAATAATTAATAATAATATAAAAGATGTAGAGCTTAATAAATTAATGTCTAATATAATGATGCAAAGATATATTAATTATGATATAATACTTGTAGGAAGAATGCAGGATTTGAAAAGATATCAAAAATATGATGAAAGGATCATGATACTAGATATAGAAAAAAAAGATAAATTCCAAGACATATTAAATAAAGTGTATAAGATAAGCAATTCAGAGATAATTTGTTATATAAACGATTTTGTTAAATTTAATGATAATTTCTTACAAGAAAATTTAAGTAGTAATAATATAGATGTTAAGTTTATTTGCTTAAAAAGTAATATAAATAAATTTGCTATGTTTATTAAGAAGTGCAAGTTAAAGTATTTTTTACAAAATAATAGTTTTGATATTACAAAATTAGAGAAGTTTAGTAATATAAAGATAAAGTGGAAGTAATACATTTTAATGAAATTATTAAATGATATAAAACTTTAATAAGGTATATTTGTTTTTTTGATATAATACTTAGAATATATAAATAAGTATAAATTTATTAAATATATGCTATTTATAAATGAACTTTAGGAGAAAAACTATGGATATAGAGGAAAAGATAAGCGTAATTGTTCCTATATATAATGTTGAGAAGTACTTAGAAGAATGCCTTAATTCTATAATTAATCAAACGTATCAAAAGTTGGAAATTATACTTATAGATGATGCCTCAACTGATAGAAGCTTAGATATATGTAGGAAGTTTAAAAATAAGGACAGGAGAATAAAATTAATAATTAACAGACAAAATAAAGGTGTGGCTTATTGTAGAAATACAGGTATAAGGCATGTTACATCAAAATATGTTATATTTGTAGACTCAGATGATTATATAAATACCAATATGATAAAGAAGCTATATAATTTAAAAAATAAGTATACAGCAGACATTTCTATGTGTAAATTTAATAATATTTCAGATAAGAGTATTAACAATATTAATGATGAAGAATGTAACGAGAAAGTTTTAGAAAAAGAAGAAAAATTTAATATATTGTATGACAAAAATCAAGAAATAAAGTTATGTGCAGTGGTTATTTGGAATAAATTATATAATATAGACATATTTAAAAATATTAAGTATCCAAGTGGCAGTATACATGAAGATGAAATGGCTGCTCATCTAATATTAAATAATGCTAAAAAAATAGTTTTTACAACAGAGAGACTATATAACTATAGAAAAAGAGAAGGAAGTATAACCAGTAGTGAGTATACAGTTAAAAGGCAAGATATTTTAGATGCACTAATTAGGAGGTATTATTTCTTCAAAAAGAAGGGTATTAATAAACTTGCCTCAAATACTTTAAAAAATTATTGCTATTTTATAATAAAGCATTATAAATGTAGCATTGATTATAAACTATCAAATGAGGTAAAATCAAATTTAATGAATAAACTTAAAGCTGTTTTAAAAGATTTAATGCTTGATAAGCATATTTACATACAGACAAAATTAATGATTATTAGTTTTTACTTTATGCCGAATTTTGTAATTAAAGTTATATTTAGTGCAAAAGATTTAACTTTGTGATATACTTATATAAAAGAGGAGGAAATATGACTATAGAAATAGGAGATTTAAAAATAAATTACGAAGTATATGGTGAAGAAAATAAAAGTCCTGTATTAATTTTGCATGGATGGGGATCAAATATTGATGCTATAAAGCCGATTGTAAATTCTTTAAGTAATAGATTTAAGGTATATTCAATAGATTTACCAGGTTTTGGTAAAAGTGAAGAACCAAAAAAAGAAATGTATGTTGATGATTATGCGGTAGTTGTAAAAGAATTTCTAAATAAACTTAATTTGGAGAAATGTATACTAATAGGTCATTCATTCGGTGGTAGAGTAATTACTAAGCTAGTTACAAAACATGGATATAAACCTGAGAGAATTATATATGTGGATGCAGCAGGTGTTAAGCCTAAGAGGTCTATTAGTTATTATATAAAAGTATATAGCTATAAACTTACAAAAAAAATAATAAAAATATTTAATAGTAAGGAAAAAGCAGAAGAGATTATATCTAATTTAAGAAAAAATGCCGGTTCTGATGATTACAAAAATGCTAGTGATAACATGAAAAAGACTTTTATAAATGTTGTTAATGAAGATTTAACACATCTTTTTAAAGATATAAATGTACCTACACTTTTAATATGGGGAGAAAATGATAAAGATACACCTGTTAGTGATGCAAAAATATTTGAAAAAAACATTAAAGATTCAGGCCTTGTGATATTAAAAGGAGCAGGACATTATAGTTATATAGATAATTACAAGGAATTTTCTGTTATACTAAATAAATTTTTGGAGGATGTAAATTAAGTATGATATTGTTTATATTAAAAATGATAATTATAATTCTTAGCGTAATTTTGGTTCATCAGAGTTTAACAAGATTTTTACATATATTTCAGCTTACATTTTATAACTTTACTGAATTTTTTCCAACTATAAAAAAGACAAAAGAATATAGTTTTGGAAAACTTCAGGGGTTACTTGTTATAATGTGTATAATAGTATCTATAACAAATAAATTGTGGCTTTACTTTATATGGATACCTGTAGTGCTTCTTGTTATTTATTTTACTAATATTTTAAAACCTAAGGAAAAGAAGAAATTTGTTATAACATCTAGGGTAAAAATAATGTATACTTTTTCATATATATTTATGGCTATTTTATTAATAGCACCTTGTATATATTTTGCATACATAGATTCATTACTATTTTATATATTTGCTTTATTCCTATCATTATACAAATATACAGGTCTTATTTATGCAATTATAGGAAACTTCTTTACAAAACCTGTAATGAAATTTAAAAATAAAAAGTATATAAATGAGGCCAAAAAAATAATGAATGGAA
>CAZXLZ010000072.1:0-4869 GCA_964642045.1 uncultured Clostridiaceae bacterium | reverse complement strand
CAGCACATCGTGTATCATACGAATTAGGAAAAATAGATTTTGATATAGATAAATTTCCTAAAATTCCTCCATTTTTGGAAATAGATATAGAATATCTTGAAGAAGAAGGCTATAATTTAGATGATTTGTTACAAAAACTAGGATTGGAAAATAACAAAATAGTTACTATGGGAACAGAAGATATTCATAAACTTTATAATATTGATTATTTTGAAGTTTATAAAGCATAGAAAATAATATTTCAATGTTCAAACTGGGTTGCATAAATACCAGCCTCCTATCAAGAATAAAATTGCTAACCACTCACTTTAAAACCAAGAGATGTGGTAACTATTCCAGCGAACATTAAACATTGACATGGTGCAAAGAAAGATTCTTAGTTTAACCACATTGCAATAGAAGTTCTAGGAGAAAATCTATCAAATTAATGGTGTGGATCAGTAAGTGCTGAAAAGTATGATAAGGTGTGCTAAAATATAATTATAAATTTAAGAATATCAGGAGGTTATATGGCAAAAGATTTAATAATTAGAAGTAGTAGTGCAGAGTTTTTAATATTCGATAGCCAAATACATAAAAAGGGTATTGAAGTTAGATTTGAAGACGGAGATTTGTGGTTAACTCAAAAAGCAATAGGAGAATTATATAATACTTCTAAACAAGATATTAGTTATCATTTAAAAAATATATTTGATGAATATGAATTAAATGAAAATTCAGTTGTAAAAAAATATTTGACAACTGCTTCTGATGGCAAAAATTATAAAACAAATTATTATAATTTAGATGTTGTAATTTCTGTTGGATATCGTGTGAATTCTGATAGAGCAATAGGTTTTAGAAGATGGGCAACTCATATATTAAAAGAATTTTCTAAAAAAGGATATATAATTGATAAGAAAAGAATGGAAAATGGAACTTTTTTTGATGAGGATTACTTTGAAACACTACTTGCGGAAATAAGAGAAATAAGATTATCTGAAAGAAGGTTTTATCAAAAAATTACAGATATATATGCAACAAGTATTGATTACGATAGTAAGTCACCTACAACAATTAAATTTTTCAAAAAGGTTCAGAATAAGATGCACTATGCAGTATCTCATCAAACTGCTGCAGAAATCATTTATAATCGAGCAGATTCAGAAAAAGATAATATGGGACTGACTTCTTGGAAGAACTCTCCAAATGGGAAAATATTAGAAACAGATGTAGTAATTGCTAAAAATTATTTATCTAAAGATGAGTTAGAACAACTTGAACTTATTGTATCTGCATTTTTAGATTTAGCAGAGGCAAGAGCCAAAAGAAACATTCCTATGACAATGGAGGATTGGGCAACTAGAATTGATAAGTATCTTTTATCAGATGATAGAGATGTTTTAAAAGATGCGGGTAAAATTTCTCACGAAATCGCGTGTGATAAAGCTTTAACAGAATTCGAAAAATATAGACTGAAACAAGATAAATTATATCAGTCAGATTTTGATAGATTATTATTAGAAATCGAAAATAAAGATGAGTAACAAGATTTCATAAATTCTAATCTTCTATCAGGAATAAGACAAAGAAGCTGTTGAGTTAAAAACAAGAATTGTTATTACATTACCAGCAAATGTAAAACATTGGCATGGAGCAAAAAGAAATTCATGGTTTAGTCATATTGCAATAGAAGTGACAGGAGAGAATACTAAAACTGAGTGGTGTGAGTCAGTAACTGATGAGAATATGAAAGTGTAGGAAAATAACATGGAATATAAAATACAAATGGCAAATGAAAATAATATTGAAGAGATATTAGATATTTATCATTCATTAATAGGAAAAGATGGTTGTACTTGGGATCTTGATTATCCTAATATTACAGATATAAAAAATGATATTAATAAGAATTCGTTATATATTGTTTTAAATAATAAAGAAATAATTGCAGTAGCTGCAGCAGGAGAAGATGATGAATTAGAAGAACTTGATTGTTACAGTAAAGATATAAAGAAGCCATGTGATTTGGCAAGAATAGCTGTTAAAAGTGAATATCAAAATAAAGGTATAGCAAAATACTTAGTAAAATATATAGAGCAAGATGTAATAAAAAGAAACTTCGATGGCATTCATTTCCTAGTAAGTAAAACGAACCCACATGCAAAAGCCGTTTATGATAAACTAAGTTATGTATGTTGTGGAGAATGTGTAATGTACGAAAAAGACTGGTATTGTTATGAAAAAAGGTTAAAATAGGCTTGTATAAATACTAGCCCCCTATCAAGAAGAAGGAAATAATATAGAGATAGAACCTGTATGTTAATTGCAATATTAGCAAATTAAAATATTGTATTACGCTAAGAAAAATTATTGTATACAATAGTTATAATAAAGTAAGCTAGAAATATATTAATAAATTACTATAAAAACATATGAAATTTGATATAATTTTATTAGATGTTTGAGAGGAGTTGTATGAAAAATTATAAACTGAGCTTAAATGATATAAATTCTAACTATTTTCATTTTACTAGGCAAAGTAATTTAAAATCTATTGATAGTAAGGGATTATTACCAAAAATTTCCTTTCACGCAATGTCTTTAGAAGACACAAAAAAGGTATTTTTTGTTCAAGGACTTGATAACTTATTGATCTTATTTGATTGTTGGATACATGTTTGTAGTAAATATCCACTTATTCCTGGTATGTTTAGTTTAGGAACTAAAATAATGAGATATAAATGGTTTCCTAAAATAGTTATAAATGCATATTTTAAATATACAGAATATAACAAATTACATAAATTAGTAGCATATAAGTATTTTGATAGTTTTTTAAAAAACTATGTTTTATTAAATATAACAATTAAAGAGAAAATAGATTTTAGTTTTGACGACATTGATCAAATTAAAGCAAAAGGGTATCCAAAAGAATACTTGATAAAGGGAGGATATTCACCAAAATATTCAGATTTAGAAACAATAAAAATGGATAAATGGAATTTGCATACATTTTCAAATCATGGAATTGATTCGTCAAAGTTAAAACTTTGTTATATAAATGAATCATGTAAAATGATAGATATCTTAGATTTTGCTTTGAATAATACAAATATAGATATTAAAGAAGTATGTCCAGATCTTTGGAAATATTTAAAGAAAAGAAATTATATATAATTTTATTTATAACGATTGTAAATGTATAAATAATACACTATTATATTGGACAAGTAGAATAGTATTGTTCTAGCTGTAATACTTTTAGATATTTCTAGGCATATTGTAGCTTTCATATCTTGATAAAATACAAAAACAAAGCAGGGTGAAAATTTAAGCATTGAAATATAATAAGTTAGGAGATTATAATGATACATTTGCCAAAGAAATTTAAAGAAAATATCATAATTCGTTATGGTGAAAATGGTATAAAATGGCTTAAAACAATAGATAAGTTAATTGAAAAATATGTGAAAAGATTCAATTTGTATGATATTAAATTGGTTAATAAATTATCTATGAATATAGTTTTAGCTGCGGTTTCTGATAAATATGGAGAAGTTGTAATAAAAATAGGAACACCTGGAGAAACTACTGTTAATGAAATAAAATATATGCGCTTATGCAATAGAAAATGTTTTGCCAAATGTTATTATTCTAATCTTAGAGATAGGGTTATGATTTTAGAAAAAGTTAGTCCAGGATATGGATTAAATGAAATAAAAGATAATGCAGATAGAATAATGATTTTCTGTAATATATTTGATAATATAAAGACTCCAATTTCATCTAATAACAGTTTTAAAACACTTGAGAGTGAAATAAGAGCAAAGATAAACTTAGTATATGATAGTAAAGGTGATTATTCTAATATTTTATTTATGGTTAAAATTGTAGAAGAATTTTATAATCAAATAAAAAATTTGAATTTATCACAATACTTACTCCATGATGATTTGAAGCATAGTAATATATTGAAATCAAATGATGGTTGGAAAATAATTGATCCACATGGAATTATTGGAGAGAAAGTATTTGATATGACACAGTTTATTAGATTTGAACTAAATTATACTAGTTTAGATGAACTGGATAATATAATAACAGCAATTTCTAAAGAACTTAAAGAGGATAAGATATTAATTTATAAAGCATTATATATAAATACATTCTTAAAAATAGTATATTATATTAAAACTAAATATAATAATGATGTAGTTTCTAAGGATATAGAGATTTGTAAAAAGATTTTGGAAAATATATATAAATAAAAAATTATAAATCAAGCCTTTATAAATTTTGACTATATTAGAAAGAAGCAAGGATTTTATATTTGGAATAATGATAAATTCTATGTAGATATTTTAAAAATGTGTAATAATGCTAGCATTTTGCCTATAAATATATTATAATAAAGAGGAGAATTTATGATACATTATATTATAGTAAAATTTAATAAAGATTTTAATCTTAAACAATCATTAAAATCTATTATCTCATTATTTAACAAAGCATTAGAAATTGAGGGTGTAGATAAAGTGGAAATATTTACTTCTTGTATAAACTTGGAAAATAGACATGATTTAATGATAAAAATGCATGTTACAAATGAGTGACTAAAAGATTTTGATAGTTCATATATACATAAAGAGTGGAAAGAAAAATATAGCAGGTCTATTTTGAATAAGACAATCTTTGATCGTGAAGATTAAAAAATATCACAAATTAAATTTTAAAATAATGATATAAAATAAGGAGGAATTTTTATGGAAAAATCAAAAGTATATTTTACAAAAGAAATTACACCTGAAGCACTAGTTAAACTATATGAAACTCTAGGAGTAAATTTAAAAGGAAATGTAGCAGTAAAGCTTCATTCAGGAGAAAAAG
>CAZXLZ010000071.1:0-5146 GCA_964642045.1 uncultured Clostridiaceae bacterium | reverse complement strand
ATAGAATCATTTTGAACATTTACTAATTCATTATTTTTAAGTTCACTAATTACTATACCTTTTTGACTGATATTTTCGCAACCCAAACACATTAATATAACTAAAATAGTACATGTTTTTATTCTTTTCATATCATCACCAAATTTATTATATAACATGTTTATTACTTTGTTATAACTAATCGATAGTCAAAAAACGTCAAATTATATAATATAGATTAGAAATTGTACAGTAAATTTCAATAAAATATATGTAAATTTTATAGACATACTATAACATATATTCTATTTTTGTTTGAAGCACAATTATAAATTTATGATAAAAAACAACCCAAATTACATACATAATTTGGGTTATCTTAATTAATCCATATTAACATCAAGTTCAGAAAGTTTTTGTTCAAACTCTGATATTCTTTGCTCTGTTTCATACTGCTCTATTCTATTTAGTGCATATAAATATTTTCTTTCATCTGAAAGTAATTGCTGATATTCTTCATTCCAATCTTCATGATTTCTAAGGCTAGTATGAACTTCATTTAATTTATCCTCTAAAACAGTCTTTATAGGTTTAATTAAATCTCCATCTTTTTCTAATTTTATTCCATTATCTACCATATAGTGTATAGACTCTGCAAATAATCTCTCACCTTGAACGTTTATACCCTCTCCATCGCTGTCATGAAGTATGCCAACCATTTTATTTATTTGATCAACACCTACTTTTTCAAATATTGAATCTACTCTTGAATCAATAAACTGACCATCTTCACCAAATACTTCTTGACCACTTATGAAAATGTCCACATTATTTTGAACTATTCTTAATTGTTCAACTGGAATTTCATTTGTTGCAATTTTTAGCGCATGTCTATCATAATATTTTTGGAAAGCACTATTGCACATTTCATACTCAGCATTATATGGTTTAAAGTACTGAGCATATTCCCTTAATACTTCATGCTGAGTTTTCTCTCCACTTACATTTTCTCTAAGAGATGCTATATCCTCACCAAAATATGCTGTAACCTTATTATCAACTGCATCTTCTTCATATTTAACTTCTGGCATAACATCTGCCATAGTTGTAGATGGCATACTATCAGCATTTTCAGCTTGCTCTTCTAAAGTTTCATTAGAAAATTCGTCCAAAGAAGAATTAAGCATCAGTGTATCATCCTTCTTTATACCAAATATTCTAAGAAATCCATCTTTTATAGATGCTAAGTCATCCATAAATAGTTGCCATTCATTTTTCCAAAATTCAAACATAAATTAAAACACCCTCTTTTGTTTTTCATATATCAACTCTATATAATCGGCCTCTTAAACCTCTATATAGATTTTAGTATATATGAAAAAAAAAAGCAATAATGGTTTTATGTTTTTTTATATCATTTTTGTTACATTATATATATATCAAGTATACTGTTCAAATTAATATTTTTACATTAAAACTATATAAAATGCAGTTTCATACCATCTAGTTTACAATATTAAAGTAGTATTTTTGAAATATTTGTGCGAATTAGTATAATTATCAGTCTATGTAACATGTAATATTAATGTAACATTCTATTTATACTGTATAATATCTCTAACAGTTAAAGTATTTATTCCTCCATTTCCCCATATATGAAGATTAACATATCCTAAATTATTTAATCTACATATTGCATAATTGCTTCTTTCACCAGTTGCACAATACACAAGTATTGGAGTCCTTTTATCTGGAATTATATTATATATTGTACTATCTATTTTATTTACAGGTATATTCATTGCATTTTTAATATGCATACTATCAAATTCATCTTCTTGCCTTACATCTAAAACTATATTTTGTGTATTTTCTATAAACTGCTTTATCATATCACCTTCTAGCACCTTATATATACATCTAACGTTATATCCATTTTGATTATTTACTCCAAGCATTCTTTTTATATTCCAAGCAATTTTATTTAAAGAAAACATACAATCACCTCTTACAAGTAATTGTATGTTTAAATGATTATATTATTACGATTTCTTAAATATTTTAGCAAGTACAACTTTTGTTATCTCTAACATAACAAGTGAAATAGCAATTATTATGGCAATATATTTATACATTTCCATACCTATTTTTTCTATATTAAGCCAGTCTCTTGTTATATTAAAAGACATTACCAAGATTTGGGCAATAAGCGTTCCTACAACGCACAAAAACATAGATATATTACTAAAAATACCAATTTTAAATACTGTATGTTTATCTGACCTGCATATAAATGCAAATGTAATTTCTATAACCGCAAGTGTAAAGAATACTGCTGATGAAGCAACTTTTTCTCCATAATTTCTTACTCCTATATAGTACACTGCAAATATCGCCATAGATTTTATAATAGCTGGAATTATTATTCTAAGTACCATGAAATTATTAAAGAACTTTTCTTTAGAACTTCTAGGTTTTTGTTTCATTATTCCTTTTTCTTCTTTTTCAAATCCAAGAGCAATCGCTGGAATTGTATCACTTATTAAATTTATCCATAATATTTGTATTGGAAGTAATAACATTTTGTTAAATAATGTAGCAAAGAATATTATTATTACTTCAGCTATATTAGAAGCAAGAAGATATGTTATTACATTTTGAATATTTGTATATATCCTTCTGCCCTCTTTAACAGCTACAACTATAGTTGCAAAGTTATCATCAGATAAAACCATACTAGATACACTTTTTGATACTTCTGTACCTGTAATTCCCATACCTACTCCGATATCTGCGCCTTTTAGAGCTGGTGCATCATTTACACCATCACCAGTCATAGCAACAGTTCTTCCATTTGCTTTCCAAGCCTTTACAATCCTTATCTTATTATCTGGAGATACTCTAGCATATACTCTTATTTTATTTACTCTTTTAATTAACTCATCATCAGTCATATTATCAACATCAGTCCCAGTAACTGCTTCAAATCCATCTGTTAATATGCCAAGTTCTTTTGCTATAGCAGATGCTGTATCTATGTTATCGCCAGTTATCATAACTGGTATCATGCCAGCACCATAGCACTCCTTTACTGCATCCTTTACTTCTTTTCTTGGAGGATCTATCATACCAGTCATACCAACAAATATGAGATCTGATTCTAGATTTTCTTTTTTACTATTATTATCATTACCTGTTTTTTCTAAGTATTTATATGCATATCCTAAAACTCTAAGTGCTTCTTTTGCCATCTCAATATTTGTATTTATTATTTCTTCTTTATCTTTGTTAGTAATTTCTCTTACTTTTCCATCTATAAATATATGTGTACATCTATCAAGTACACTTTCTATTGCGCCTTTTGTAGATACCAAATAATTCTTATCCATTTTGTTTACAGTAGTCATAAGCTTTCTTTCTGAATCAAAAGGAACTTCATCTACTCTATCGTACAGTCTATCATATTCTTCTTTGAAGACATTTAATTTTTCTGAAAAAGATATAAGAGCTGTTTCTGTTGGATCGCCTAAAAGCTTTCTTTCTCCATTTTCTTTTGACACATTTGTATCATTGCAAAGAGTCATTATTTTGGTTAGCATTGATATATCATTTACTGGAATAGTATTTGTTACATCTAAAAGAGTCATATCATAATATATTTTTCTAACTGTCATTTTATTTTGAGTTAATGTACCTGTTTTATCTGAGCAAATTACTTCAGTTGAACCCAAAGCCTCTACAGCTGACATCTTCCTTATAATACTCTTCTTTTTTGCCATTTTCTGTACACCAGTTGCAAGAGTTATAGTTATTACTGTAGCAAGCCCTTCTGGTATTGCTGCAACTGCAAGTGCTATAGCAAGCATAAATACATCTAGAAGTGCCTTTCCTTGAATTATTCCCATAACTACCATTACGATAGCTATCATTACTACTATAACGCTAAGCATTTTGCTTATTTCATTCATCTTCTTTTGAAGTGGTGTTACTTCTGCTTTCATATCTGTAATTGCCTTTGCTATCTTGCCAAGCTCTGTATTCATACCTGTTTCGACAACTATAGCAACTCCTCTTCCATATACAATACTACTTCCAGAATAAAGCATGTTTGTTCTTTCAGCTAGTGGTACTTTCTCATTTTCTCCAAAAGTTTTATCTTCTTTATCAACTGCTGCAGATTCACCTGTAAGTGGTGATTCTTCTGCCCTTAAGCTATGATTTTCTATTATTCTCATATCAGCTGGTATATAATCTCCAGCCTCTACTAAAACTATATCACCAGGAACTAGTTCTTCTACATCTACACTTTGAACTTTTGACTCTCTTTTTACCTTAATCTTTTGAGAGGACATCTTCTTTAATGCATCTATCGCCTTTTCAGCTTTATTTTCCTGCATAACTCCAAGAAGAGCATTTAAAAATACAACTACTAAGATTATAATTGTATCTGTCATGGATTCACCTTTAGTGATAGATACAACTGCTGAAAGGATTGCTGCGATTATTAAAATAATAATCATAATATCTTTAAACTGTCCAAAAAACTTTAATAATATCCCCTTTTTCTTTTCTTCTTTTAGCTTATTTAATCCATATTTCTTTATTCTTTTATCAACTTCAGCTTCAGTTATACCAGTTCTTGTATTTGACTCAAGCTTCTTTATTAATTCTTTTTCAGCACATGAATACCATTTTTCATTCATATATACTCTCCTCTTTTCTCAAATATTAAAGAAATTATACAATATTTACTCATTTTAATCAATATATAATTAGCAAATTTGGCCTTAAAAACATATACTAAAATAGATGATAATTTGTCATCTAGTAAGGAGATTAAAAATGAATTGTAATTATACAAATAATAACAACAATAATAGCAGTTTTGGATGCTGCTCTCAAGGCACTTCTAGACCTTGCTGTACAATTATAGGGCCAACAGGACCTCAAGGTGTTCAAGGTATTCAAGGTGTACCTGGAGCTATGGGACCTACTGGACCTCAGGGTGTTCAAGGTATCCAAGGTGTAACTGGACCAGTTGGACCTACTGGGCCTCAGGGTATTCAGGGGCTAACTGGTGCAACAGGTGCTACTGGACCTACTGGACCTCAGGGTATTCAAGGTTTAACTGGTAATATTGGTCCTACTGGACCTATTGGACCTACTG
>CAZXLZ010000070.1:0-5210 GCA_964642045.1 uncultured Clostridiaceae bacterium | reverse complement strand
CTTTCAATATTTTATTTTCAATTTACGTGTGACATATCTATTTTAAACCTATATTAAATTTAAAATGTGTTTATAAAGAATGTGGAATATAGGAGTTGTAAAAATCAGAAAGTTTAAAAAGCTTTTTGAATATTTTATATCTTATGTAATTGAAAAATCAGCAAAAAGGTAGTATAATACTGTAGGAGATGAAACCTTTGGAAAAAGTAGGAAGGAATGTAGAAAAAGCAAGTAAAAAAATATTAGAAGGAAAACTTGTAGTTTTTCCAACAGAAACAGTCTATGGAATAGGAGCAAATGCTTTTGATGAAAATGCTGTAAAAAATATTTTTAAAGCTAAAAATAGACCAGCAGATAATCCACTTATTGTACATATATCAAATATGGATATGTTAGATAAAGTAGCAGAGAGTGTAGGGAAGATAGAAAGAAAAATAATGGATAAATTTTGGCCTGGTCCTATAAGTATAATATTAAAGAAAAATGAATGTATTCCAAGTATTGTAACAGCAGGATTAGATACAGTATCAGTTAGAATGCCACAAAACGATATGGCTTTAAAGCTAATAGAAAAATCAGGCAAGCCTATTGCTGCACCAAGTGCAAATATATCAGGAAAACCAAGTGGAACAAGCATAGAAGATATATATAATGAATTAAAAAATGATGTATCATATTTTTTAGATGGTGGAATAAGTAAAATAGGGATAGAGTCAACTGTAGTGAAAGTAGAAAATGAAAAGATTGTTATTTTAAGACCTGGATATATTACGAAAGAAGATTTACTTAGTATATCAGATGATGTAGTAATCGATAAAAATTGTTTTAATAAAGTGAATTTTGGTGAAAAGGTACTTTCACCTGGAATGAAGCATATGCATTACGCCCCAAATGCTAAATGTGTAATGCTAAATATAGAAAATGAGAATAGTTTAACTAGTTATGTAGATAAGTTAATAGAAGAAAATAGTATGAAAAATATATGTTTTATGCTAAAGGAAAATAATATAAACAAATTAAATGTGAGTAGTAGTGATGTGATTAAAATAAATTTAGGAAGCTCTAATGAAGATGTAGCTAAAAATTTATTTAAGTCTCTTAGAGATATAGATAGAAAAAATATTGATGTTTGCTTTATTGAAGGAGTAGAAAAAGAAGGAATAGGGCTTGGTATAATGAATAGACTCATTAGAGCATGTGATTATAACATAATAGACATAAAATAAATTAATTTTAATAAATATATTTACTTTTTTTATATTACTAGTATAATATATATGTTGAAAATATAAGAGGTGTGTTAATGATATATATTATGATGGGTGGCCCTGCGACGGGAAAAGGAACAAGGTCTAAAATACTTTCTAAAAAGCTTGGAGTGCCACATATTGCAACTGGCGCAATGCTTAGGGAAGAAGCAAAAGAGGATGAGTCTTTAAATAAATGGCTTGAATCAGGAAATTTAGTTACGGATGATTTAATGAATAAAGTACTATATAAAAGAATAAAAAAAGCTGATTGCAAAAATGGATTTATACTAGATGGTTATCCAAGGAAGATTGAACAGGTATATGCCTTAGAGGCAATGATGAGAAAGCTTAATACTGAAATAACTGAAGTTATAGAACTTGTAGTTCCAAGAAGTCTTGCATTTAAAAGAATTTTAGAAAGAAAAGAATGTTCAAAGTGTGGTAAGATGTATGGTGTAGATTTTCCACCAAAAAAACATGGAATTTGTGATGATTGCGGAGGAGAGCTTATAACTAGATCAGATGATACAGAAGAAACATTAAAAAAGAGAATAGAAATTTATGAAAAAGAGTCTAGGCCAATACTTGATTATTATAGAAAGAAAGGAATACTTAAAACAATAGATAGTAGCCATAATCCTGAAAAGGTAATAGATACGATATAAGAAAGAAGTGATAGATGTGATACATATAAAGTCAGATAAAGAAATTCAGCTTATGAGAGAGTCTGCTGACATTTTAAAGAAAGTATTAAAAGCAGTAAAAGAAGAAATAAGACCAGGGGTAACAACTAGATATTTAAATGATGTAGCAGAAAAGGTTATTAAGGAAAATGGAGCTATAGCATCATTTAAAGGCGAAGAGTGTCCATACGAAGGAGGAAAAACATATACTGACGCATTATGTTTATCTGTAAATGATGAAATAATACATGGAATTCCATCAGATAGAGTGCTAAAAGAGGGAGATATAGTATGTGTAGACCTAGGTGTGTATAAAAATGGTTTTCACAGTGATGCAGGTAGAACTTTTGGTGTTGGTAAAATATCTAAGAAAGCTCAAGATTTAATAAATGTAGCAGAGCGTGCTTTCTTTGAGGCAGTAAATTTTGCTAAAGAGGGGTGCAGAGTAGGAGATATTTCAAATGCTGTAGAATCATATGTTACAAAGGCAGGATACACTCTTTTAGAAGAATATCAAGGACATGGCATAGGTCGTAAAATGCATGAAGATCCAGGAGTTCCAAACATTGGTAAAAAAGGAACAGGACCAAGACTTCAAAATGGCATGGCTATTGCTATTGAGCCAATGGTATGTGAAGGTTCAAATGAAGTATATGTAAAAGATGATATGTGGACTATTGCAACAGAAGATGGAAAACTAACTAGTTATTACGAAAATACAGTTGCAATAACTAAAAATGGTCCTGAGATATTAACTCTTGAATAAATAGTTATGGAAGAAAAATTAAATAAGTTATATTTAGAATGTTTAGATGAACTAAATAAAGTAGGTATAGATGTAAATGAATATGGAAAAAGAGATATATCTATTTTAAGTTCAAGATCTAAGAAAGTTTATGGATATTGCATGTATGAAAATCCTGATATTTCATCAAAATATATTGTAAAAAGAGGAAGAAGAAAATATATTAAGTATGGAAAATTTAATATTTATCATATAAAAATAAATAAGTGGACAATGTCTCTTAAAGATGAGATTATAAAAAATACTATAATGCATGAGCTAGTTCACAGTCTTCCTTATGCAAATAATCACGGCATGCAGTTTAAACGTTATGCTTCATATATAAATGAGAAACTTGGATATAATATATCAAGGCTTGGAGATAAGAAAAAGGACTTTTTAGATAGTAATTTAGAATATAATGATGATAAAAAAGAAGATTATAGATATATTATAACATGTCAGAAATGTAATACTATATATAAAAGAAAAAGAATTACTAAAGATTTTTTAAAAAAGTATAGGTGTAGTAAGTGTTTTGGAAAATTAAAGATAGTAGATGAACTAAAATAGATAGATAGATATTAGTTACTTAATGTTTATCTATTTTTCTTTTTCTTTTAGATTTCTTAAAATTATTAAAAATTTTATAAAAAAATAAGAAAAAACAACAATATTTTATAAAAGTGTAGTATAATATTAGTTATATAAAGAAAGGATTGATTTTTTATGGAAGAAACAAAAGAAAGTTATTATGAGATGGATACTAATAATAACTGGGTTTTAAAAACATTTTTTAGGATGTTTTTAGGCCTTCTAGCGACAGCACTTGTTGCATTTTATACTTACCAGAGTGGACTTTATATAAAAATTGCATCTTCTGTGTCTTATGGAATACTTGCTATTGTTGAAGTAGTAGTAGTACTTATATTTTCGGCTTTATTTAGAAAGGCACCACCTATAGTGGTTACTGTATTATATTTTATATATGCTGTTTTAAATGGTGTTACAATGAGTATAATTTTTGCAGCATTTAGTATGGGTACAATATTCTATGCATTCTTAACATCTTCTGCATTATTTGGTGGACTTTGCGCATATGGATATTTTACAAAAAAAGATATGACAAGATTTGGTCGTATATGTATGATAGCACTAGTTATTGGTCTTGTTATGTCTATAATAAATCTATTTTTAGGAAATACTATTGTAGATATTGTTATAGATTGGATAATTCTTGCTATATTTGTTGGAATTACTGCATATGATATTAATAAGCTAAAAAATATGCATGAGGAAATAGACTGTGATGATGAAAAATTATATGTGTATGGAGCAATGGAACTTTATTTAGACTTTATAAACATATTCATAAGAATTTTATCAATAATGGGAAGAAGAAGAGACTAAAAAAGAAAAGGGGAAATTTATGCTAAAATTAAAGAAAATTACAAAGACATATGTTACTGGTGATGAAAAAGTTGAAGCATTAAAAGGTATAGATTTAGAGTTTAGAAAATCTGAATTTGTATCTATCCTAGGTCAGAGTGGTTGTGGAAAGACCACTCTTCTTAATATTATAGGAGGGCTTGATAGATATACAACAGGAGACCTTATTATAAATGGAAAGTCTACCAAAGATTTTAAAGATAGAGATTGGGATGCTTATAGAAACTATTCTGTAGGTTTTGTATTTCAAAGCTACAACTTAATTTCACATCAAACTATTTTATCAAATGTTGAACTTGCACTTACGATTTCAGGTGTACCAAAAGCTGAAAGAAGAAAGAGAGCAATAAAAGCATTAGAAGATGTTGGATTAAAAAATCATATTAATAAAAAGCCTAATCAGTTATCTGGAGGGCAGATGCAAAGAGTAGCAATTGCAAGAGCACTAGTTAATGATCCTGATATAATACTTGCAGATGAACCAACTCGGAGCATTAGACACTAAAACTAGCACTCAAGTAATGGAGATACTTAAAAAGATTTCAGATAATAAACTTATTATAATGGTTACTCACAATAGTGAAATAGCAGAAAAATACTCTAGTAGGATCATAAAAGTATTAGATGGAAAAGTAATAGATGATTCTAATCCAGTGGAAAAAGAAAAGAAAAACAAGAAGAAGGATAGAAGCATAGAAGAGCCAGAAAAAGCTAAATTTAGAAGAACATCTATGAAATTTGGTACAGCATTTAGACTTAGTTTAAATAACTTAATGACTAAAAAAGGAAGAACAATCCTTACTTCCTTTGCAGGCTCAATAGGGATAATTGGTATAGCATTAATACTTGCAATATCTACTGGCGTTCAAGATTATATAGATAGAGTTGAAGAAGATACACTTTCGTCATATCCAATAACTATTGAAAAGTCAACAGTAGATATGTCGAGTATGATACTTAATCTTATGGGAGAAAAAGAAGTAGATACATCAAATAGGGAAGATGGTAAAGTATATTCATTAAATATAATGGATGATATGATGA
>CAZXLZ010000069.1:0-5654 GCA_964642045.1 uncultured Clostridiaceae bacterium | reverse complement strand
TTACTATAGCTATTTTACTCATTTTGCACTCCTTTCATTTTATTAAATTTAATAAGAATTTTATTATTAAAAATTCACTAGTATTATATATTAATTTCATTACTATGTCAACTTTTTCTTAAGTTTATATTATTTATAACTTACATTATGTTTATAAGCAAAAAAATGACTTCAAAAATTGAAGTCATTTTTTAACAATATCACCCTTTAAGTACCAAAGGTTATTACTTATAACTTTTACTTTTACCACATTTCCTACATCTTCATCTTTTGCACCAAATACTAATACTTTATTCTTATTAGTTCTTCCTGTATAAAGCTTATCATTTGTTTTACTTCTACCTTCTACTAAGATATCGTATACTTTTCCAACCATTTTATCATTTACTTCATTAGTTATTTCTTCAAATTTTTGTTTTAATATTTCAAGTCTTTTTACTTTTTCTTCATACGTTACACTATCTTCTATTCTAGCTGCAACAGTCTTTTCTCTTTTTGAATATATAAACATATAAATTTGTTCAAATCTTACTTTTTCTACTACATCTAAAGTATCATTAAACTGCTGTTCAGTTTCATTTGGAAATCCTACTATAATATCTGTTGAAAATGATACATCAGGAATTTTTTCTTTTATTCTATCTACTAACTCTAAATAATGCTGTTTTGTATATTTCCTATTCATCATTTTTAATATTTCATCATTACCTGATTGAAGTGGTAAATGTATTTGTTTTGATATTTTATTTGAAGATGCTATAGCATCAATTACATCGCAAGTAAAATCTTTTGGATGTGGTGAAGTAAATCTTATAATTTCTATACCATCAATTTTTGATACATCCTTTAATAAATTTGAAAAAGTGTAATTTATATCTAAATCCTTACCATATGAGTTTACATTTTGCCCTAAAAGTGTAATTTCTCTATATCCTTTTTTTGCAAGATTTTCTACATCATTTAATATATCTTCTTTTTTCCTACTTCTTTGTCTTCCTCTTACATAAGGTACTATACAATACGAACAGAAATTATCACATCCATAGATTATACTAACACTTGCTTTCTTATCACTTTCAAATACTATTGGCACATCTTCGAGTACATCATTATCTATTTCTATATATTCATACTCTTTTTGTTTCTTAAATATACAGTTATATAATTTTTCTGGGAATTTTGCCATTGAATAAGTACCTAAAACTATATCCGTATATGGATATGATTTTTTTATTCTATCTAAAACATGTTTTTGCTGTGACATACAACCTACAACTGCAATAATAATATTTTTATCATTTTTCTTTTTAGATTTAAGTTTCCCAAGTCTTCCATATAAAGTATTTTCAGCATTTTCCCTTATACTACAAGTATTAAATAAAATAATATTTGCTTCATTAATATTACATGCCTTTTTTATTTCCATAGATTCGAGTATTCCTGCATATTTGCTAGAATCATTTTCATTCATAGCACATCCCATTGTATCTATATAATATTTTAAATTATTATCTATTGCATATTTTTTTATTTCATCTTTATATAAATTTCTAAATCTCATACTTTTCACCTAGATAGTATATATTGTAACATTATTTTTATATGATTTCAACAAAGAAAAACAATATCTGAAAATACTTTCAAATATTGCCTTTTTACCATATTAAACTCTTTCCATATATTCGCCAGTTCTAGTATCAATTCTTATTTTATCTCCAATTTCAACAAATATTGGAACATAGAAAGTTGCACCAGTCTGTACTGTACATGGTTTTGTTGTTCCTGTTGCTGTACTTCCTTTTATACCTGGTTCTGTATAAGTTACTTCAAGCTCTACGAATGTAGGTGGCTCTACTCCAAATACAGTTTCTTTATATGAAAGTACTTTTACATTCATATTATCCATTAAATATGGAAGTGTATTTTCAATTTGATCTTTAGTAAGTTCTGTTTGTTCAAATGTTTCATTATCCATGAATGTATAATTTACACCATCATTGTATAAATATTGCATTTCTCTAATTGTTATTTGTGCTTCCTCATATTTATCTGTTGGATTAAATGTCTTATCTAAATTTTTACCTGTTATAACATTTTTTAATGTTGTTCTAACGAAAGCTGCTCCTTTTCCTGGTTTTACATGTTGGAATTCTACTATTCTGTATACTGAACCTTCCATTTCAAATGTTGTTCCATTTCTAAAATCTCCAGCTAAAATCATATATAATCGCTCCTTTCGTTACTATTTTAATTTTTCAACTAATGCTGTAAATCCTACGCTATCATTAACTGCCATTTCTGCAAGCATCTTTCTATTTATATTTATATTTGCTTTTTTTAGACCTGACATAAATTTGCTATAAGTCGTTCCATTTTGTCTTGCAGCAGCATTTATTCTTGCAATCCATAATTTTCTGAAATCTCTTTTCTTTTGTTTTCTTCCTACGAATGCATAATTAAGTGATTTCATAACAGCTTGATTAGCCATTCTAAATCTTACTGATTTTGCTCCAAAATATCCTTTTGCTCTTTTTAATACTTTCTTATGTCTAGCTCTTGTTGTAACAGCTCCTTTAACTCTTGCCATTTTTAATTACTCTCCTTTCAATATTCTAGCCATATGGTAATAACTTCTTAACAGCTTTCATATTTGCACTATCTACAAATGCATCTTGTTTTAAAGCAAGTTTTCTTTTAGCTGATTTACCTGTTAATTTATGTGCTCTATTTGCAACATTTCTTTTTACCTTTCCTGATTTTAATGTAGTTAATCTTTTCTTAGATGAACTATGTGTTTTAATCTTTGGCATAAACTCTCTCTCCTTTCAAAAATTTATTTTTGTTTTGGTGCTAAGAACATTACTAGATTTTTGCCTTCCATTTTTGCTTCTTTGTCTATTTGACAATCAGAAATCATTTCTCTAAACATGTTCATAACTTCTTTTCCTTGCTCTATAAAGTTAAGCTCTCTACCTCTAAATTTCATACTAACTTTTACTTTGTTACCACTAGCAATAAATTTATTAAGCATATTTGCTTTAACTTCTAGATCATGTTTATCGATTTTTGGTGATAATCTTATTTCTTTAATTTCAACAGTTTTCTGTTTCTTTTTAGCTTCTTTTGCTTTTTTTGACATTTCAAATTTAAATTTACTGTAATCTAATATTTTACATACTGGATTTTGTTCGTTATTTGAAACTAAAACCAAATCTAGATTTTTAGAATATGCAAGATTAATTGCATCCTCAATTTTCATCTTATCTAACTGTTCACCATTTTCATCGATGACTTTAACAAGCGCAAACCTTATTTGCTCGTTTATTAAATAATCTTTTATATAAATACACCTCCACAAAATAATAAAAAAGATTGCTCTGTCAAAAGACGCAATCTTCTCATTTATACACAAAATAATATATATATTGTATATAACCTCTACTTAGACTTATTTACTAGTAGGGTGAGAAGAAATCTTCTACTTGACAAAGAATATTATACATAAATTTTAGTTATATGTCAAGAGTTTTATAATAATTTGACAAACATTATTTATAATGCTATAATTTGCATATTCAAAATCAAAATTCTATAGTTTAATAATTAGGGAGGAACTAAATAATGCATAAAAGAATAAATTTGAGAACTGTTATTGCTTTTATAGGCAGCTCAGAAAACACACCTACACTATATACACCATATCTTAGGTATAGCAAATTAAAAGAATATATAAAGGTAGTTCAAGAATATCTTAATGAAAAAAATATAGATGCTATTATAGATGATAATCTTTCAGAACTTGAATATCAGAGAGAATATTTAACTTGTTATTATACTATGAGTGAAGAAAATCTTCCTGCTCATAAAAACTTTTTTATATACTTAACAAGCTGTAAAGACAAATTTTGGCCTATAAGAGCTATGAATAAAGTTATATGTTCTAATATAGATGAAAAAATAAGAAAAGCATTTCTTTTACCAGAACACATAAAAGTTTTATCAAATTAATATTTGGAGGTATTAAAATGACTACACGTATTAGTATTGAATTTTTGGTTGCCTATGCATTTATAAATGGCATGAAACAAAAAAATGAAACATGTTTTAAGTTTGATAAAATAAATGCTTATAGTAACAAAATGCAACAATATTTTAACAAAGAAAAACTTGATGCACTTATTGTTGGAAATGTTCGAGATATAACAACCGATTGGAATGAATGGTTTAAAATTATACCTGAAAATAATCTTGTTTTATTAAACTTAAACAATTCTGTAAATTCTCTTGAAACTTATTTTTGGATTGATAACGACAAAGTAAGAGAAGCTTTTTACTTAGAAGAAAATGTAGAAGCTCTATTTTAAAATTTATTATAAAAGTGATGTATATTTGAATGCATCACTTTTTATTATATAGTATATTAATTTAGTTATATTATTTGACATAATTATATAAATATGTTATAATTATTATTGTAATAATAAATCAAGCACACATAAAATTATGGTTGCAAATATCCATTCATAATTATGTGTGTAAATTTTTGGAGGTATAATTGTTATGAAAATAGTGAAAACTTGTGATCTTTCTGGAGAAGTTGCCGCTAGATTATTCTCAATGCTAAATTTGGGAATAGTACGCTTTGATAGAAATCTTTTATTCACAGATGTTGAACCGAAAGATTTAAATTATCCCGAAGGCTGGTACTATGCCAAGGGATGTTTCCGCAACAAATACAATAGTTCCACTGGAGCTTATTCAGAAATAACTATGCTTACATACAAACAAGAAATGTGGGGAGAATTGGCAAAATATTCCACTCTTGATATGACTGCTGAAAACTTAACTGATATATTCGAGAGTGGTGATATAACTATATTCACCACCATAACTTCAAACAATTAATAGTGAATTTTTCTATTATTTAAGCACCCTTAAAAATAAGGGTGCTGTTTTTATATATTATATATCAAGATTTACAACATATCTTGCGTTTTGTTCTATAAACTCTCTTCTAGGTTCAACATCCTCACCCATAAGTATTGAGAATGTCCTATCTGCCTCAATAGCATCACTTAAAGTAACTCTTAAAAGGATTCTTGTTTCTGGGTTCATAGTAGTTTCCCATAGCTGCTCTGAGTTCATCTCACCTAGACCTTTATATCTTTGCATTGCTAAACTATCTCTTGCTATTCCTTTTTCTTCTAATTCTTTAAATTTTTTCTCAAGGTCAGCTTCGTTATAGCAATAAACATCTTCTATTCCCTTTTTAGAAAGTTTAAATAGAGGTGGCTGAGCAATATATACATGACCTTCTTCTATTAGAGGTCTCATATATCTAAAGAAAAATGTAAGAAGCAATGTTCTAATATGAGCACCATCAACATCGGCATCTGCCATAAGTATTATCTTATCATATCTTAATTTTTCTATATTAAAGTCATTACCAATACCAGCGCCAAGTGCAACTATAACTGGAGATAATTTTTCATTATTATATATTTTATCTGGTCTTGTTTTTTCAACATTAAGCATTTTTCCCCAAAGTGGAAGTATTGCTTGGAATTTTCTATCTCTTCCTTGTTTTGCACTTCCTCCTGCTGAGTCTCCTTCGACTATATATACTTCACATTCTTCTGGATTTTTACTACTAC
>CAZXLZ010000068.1:0-5904 GCA_964642045.1 uncultured Clostridiaceae bacterium | reverse complement strand
AAAAAAAGAAAAAAACTCAAGCGACATAATAAATTGTACCCCAAAAAGTAGGCAAAAAAAATAAACTAATCTTATAATTGTAATATAGATGTAATACATTTTTTAGAATATAATAATGCATATTTTTGTATTCATTTTTTACATTCTTATTTTATCATTAACATTTACTAGTTCATTACTATTTTTTTATTTTTTTAATATATTAGTCATGATAAAACCTTCCTTCATTATTTTTATTTACACACATCATGAAGGAAGTTTTTTTACTACAAATCTTAAGCTAGCTTTACTACTGGCACAGCCGTTAGTTTATTTACAATTAAAATGAACCTAAAGTATAAACTTTAAGTTCATTTTTATTTTAATTATCTGCTTCAAGCACCAATTTTATTTTCTCTTCTTTTTTATTTCTATATACTGTTACTTCTATTTTATCTCCTACATCTTTTGTATTTTTATACTCATTAAGTTTTTCAAAAGTTGTTATTTCTATACCATCAATTTTTGTTATTACATCACCTTGTTTAATACCAGCACTAGCTGCAGGTGTTTTATCTAAAACTTGCTGTACATACACCCCTGGCATTAAATCATATTTTTCTGCCATTTCTTCACTTAACGTAAATCCTGATATTCCAATATATGGTCTTACAATCTTTCCATCTTTTATTAATTTTTCTATAATAGGAAGTGCATCATTTATTGGTATGGCAAATCCCAATCCTTCAACTCCAGTAGAATAAGCTTTTATACTATTTATACCTATAACTTTGCCTTGACTATCTAAAAGTGCTCCTCCACTATTTCCAGAGTTTATTGCAGCATCAGTTTGAAGTAGATTATACGTATTGCTTCCAGAAGTTATATTACGATTAACAGCTGAAATATAGCCAACTGTTACACTACCAGCTAAAGTTTGACCAAGTGGATTACCAATTGCAACTGCAAGCTGCCCTACCTCTACTAAAGAAGAATCTCCAAAACTCGCAGCTTTTAAATTTACACCATCTTCTATTTTTATTACAGCAAGGTCAGTTACTTCATCTGCTCCAACAATAGTTGCAGGATATTCTTTTTCATCAAGAGTAATTACAGTTATGACAGCAGTTTGTGAATTTATTGCATCCTCTATAACATGAAAATTAGTTATTATATAACCATCTTCAGTATATATTATACCTGATCCACTACCTTTTGAATTTTGAAGCATACCAAATACATTTTGACTAAGAGTCTCGACTGTTATCCCAACTATTGATGATGAGCATTCTTTTGCTACTGCAATTACAGGATTCTCAATGTTTTGTATCTCATATTTAGTAACATTACTATTTTGTGATGAAGAATTATTTGCAGTTTCTTCTTTAGAATTCATATCTAACAGTTTATATGTAATTATACTAGAAAGAAGTGCTACTACAATTATTATACATATAATAGATATTCCATTCATTCCTCTTTTTTTCTCAAACATAATCTTTTCATCGCTCATATAAAAGCCTCCTTACATTTATATTATATATCAGTTACCCAAAAATTCAATATCCTTGCTATATTTTTCAACTATTTTTCATTTTTAGACCTATTATTATACTAACTATACTTACATGTAATATCCACAAGCATAGCCAGTTGAAAACGCAATTTGAAGATTAAATCCACCAGTATATGCATCTAAATCAAGAACTTCTCCTACAAAGTATAAGTTATTAATAATCTTAGATTCTAAGGTTTTTGGATTTATTTCTTTTAAAACTACTCCTCCAGAAGTTACAATTCCTGTTTCTATAGGCATTAAATTTTCTGCTGTAATATCGAAGTTTTTTATAACATATCCCAAATATTCTCTCTCTTTTTTAGTAATTTCACATACTTTTTTATTCTCATCTATATTTGATCTTTTTATAACCTCTTTTATCATACTTTTAGGAAATAGTTCATTTAAAGAATTTTTAAACTCTTTATTATTATATTTAATAAAATCCCTACATATTCTTTTATCTAAAACCTCTATGCTTAAAGCTGGTTTTAAATCTATACTAAGTACTATATCTCCATTTTTTAATTTTTTATCTAGATTTTCTATTCTAGTTATTTTACTACTAGCGCTAAGTACGATAGGACCACTTACTCCAAAGTGGGTAAATAACATTTCACCAAATGCATTAAAAATCTCTTTTTTGTTATCTAAAACTCTAAGACATACATTCTTTAAAGTAAGTCCTTGCATGGATTTACATCCATTATCTTCCGTCATAATGCCAACAAGTGCTGGTTTTATTTTTGATACTTTATGTCCAAAGCTTTTTGCTATATTATATCCATCACCCTCAGAACCAGTTGCAGGATAACTTTTTCCACCTGTTGCTATCACACATTTATCTGCTAAAATGCATTCCTTATCTTTGATATTTATTTCAAACTTATCTTCTTTATTCTTCTTAACACTTTCTACTTTTGCATTATATATAACTTTAATATTTTTCTTTTTTAATTTCTTCTTTAAGGCTTCTACAAGCTCTGATGCATTATCACTATCTAAAAAGTATCTATTTCCTCTTTCAAGTTTTACTTTTACCCCAAGTTTTTCTATAAACTCTATTAATTTCATATTATCAAAGAGATTAAAACTACTATACATGAATTTTCCATTTTCTAATATATTACTTTTAAGATATTCAAAATCTCCATCAAATGTAATATTACATCTTCCCTTTCCTGTAATGCTAAGTTTTTTACCTATTTTTTCTTTCTTTTCAATTATAGTTACATCATACTTATCACTTGCCATAATAGCTGCCATGCAGCCTGCAGCTCCTGCACCTATAATCACAACTTTTTCTGTCAATTTAGTTTTTCTCTCCTTTTAACATATTGTTTATAGCTATTAAAATTGCTATTTTAGCTGATTCATAAGTAATTCCACCTTGCATATATGCAATATATGGCTTTCTTATAGGTGAATCTGCAGAAAGCTCAATACTTGAACCATCTATAAAGCTACCTGCTGCCATTATTACTTTATCTTCATAACCTGGCATATCCCAAGGATACGGAATCACATGACTATCTACTGGACTTCCCATCTGAATACCTTGTATAAATTTTATAAGATCTTCTTCTTTTTCAAATTTTACAGTTTCTACTATATCAGTTCTTTTATCCATCCATTTTGGAAATGTATTATATCCTTCTTCTTCTAAAATTGCTGATGCAAATACCATTGATTTTAATGCATTTTTTACAATCATTGGGCTCATAAACAAGCCTTGAAGTATGTATCTATTTTGTCCTAATGTAGCACCACATTCTTTACCTATACCTGGACAAGTAAGCATGCATGCACATCTTTCTATAAGCTTTTTATCCCCAACTATATATGCACCAGTTTTGCACAAAGAACCACCTAAATTTTTAATAAGGCTACCAACGCATAAATTTGCACCTACCTCTATAGGTTCTCTTTCCTCTACAAATTCTCCATAGCAGTTATCAACAAAAATTATTACATCTTTATCTATCTGTCTAATTTTAGATATTACTTTCTCTATCTTATCTAAACTTAATGACATTCTATCGCTATAGCCTTTAGAGCGCTGAATTGCAATCATTTTAACTTTATTTTCACTTATATATTTAACTATTCTTTCTATATCAAAATCTTCGTTATTTAATAGTTCAATTTGGTTATATTTTACTCCTTTTGATATAAGTGACATATCATTTTGAACAACCCCTATGCTCTCTAATATAGAATCATAAGGCTTACCAGTAATGTATACAAGTTCATCTCCTCTATTTAGATTAGCAAAAAGAGTAGTAGCTATTGCATGAGTTGCATTTACAAATTGTACTCTAACCAAACTATCTTCAGCTTTAAAAATCCTTGCATATATATTTTCTATAACTTCTCTTCCAACATCTGAGTAGCCATATCCTGTAGCTTCACCAAAATGCATTGTTGATACTTTATAGCTTTTAAATGCCTCTAATACTTTTGCCTGATTATATAACGCTATTTTATCTATATTTTTAAATATTTTATTTACTTTTTCTTCTACTTTATCTGCCTTATTTATCAAATTTTCATCTATACCAAACATATCTTTTAATTCCATTTTATCACCTTGTAGTATTATATCATATACTTATGTAAAATAGCAATATCATTTTATAAATTAAGCCATAGCAAAAATGCTATGGCTTTTTGGTTATATTCCTATATCATCAGGAACATCGTTTTTATCTAGCCTATATTCCTCACTATCATATTCATAATCATCATATTCTTCAAACTGCTCTTTTAGACTTGCCTCATATCTTTCATACTCTTCGTACATTTCTTCCTCGCTTATATCAGAATGTACACGTTCAATTCTCTTTAAATCTTTTTCCCTTTCTTTACAGTACCTTATTAAATCTGGAATTTTACTTGCATGTTCATTATTTAGATAAATATAAGTTAGAATATTTCTATCTTTATCAATATATTCATCTCTACCTTCTAGCTCATATGGTGAAGTTATATCTATTCCTAATTTTTCAGATATTTCATTTGTAAGCTCATCTAAATCATAGTCATAGCCTAGTCCAAACTTAGTTTCAATATACATAGAATTTATCCTTTTATCTTTGTTATTATTCCAAGTATTTAAGTAAACAACAAAATGCAAATTAGTATTTTCATCCTCTAATACACTATCAAGCTCCATTAGTAATTTCTTTTCCTCTTCTCTTGGAACTATTTCTTTATTTATTACCCCATTTACTATTTTACTAAAATAATCAGTTAACTCACCATTATGATTACTAAAACGTACTCCATTAGAAATTCCATCTATTTTATTTTCAAAATACATATATGGTTCTACATGACTTAAATTATCTACATCAATGCTAAAATTATCTTTATCTCTAAGCATCACTGCCATAAGATTTAATATATTATCACTATTTAAAAAATTTATATATGCATCACCAGGAATTTCTTTTCCTGCTTCTATATGATTTTTATCTACTCCATCACATGATGAGAATGGTCTAAAACCATTTCTATTTAGATTATTTATAATCTCTACAAAATCTTTATCAATATCAGTAAGTACCATAACACACCTCCTAAACATCATTATTATAATAACATATAAATGCAAAATAAAAGATGTACTAATTCTTACTAAACTAAAAAATGGACATTTTTTTAATTAGTTTTACTATTCTATTATTTTATACAAATACTCAAGCAACTCTTTAGTTGAACCTAAGCCTTGATAAAAGATTTGATAAAATACATCTTCGCTGTAACCTACATCAACCCAATAAGTATTATTTTCAACCTTTATTGGATCAGGAAATTCATCAATTTTAACTTCATATGTATAATTAAAATTTAAGTTGAAATTTACTGATTCGTAATTTTCATAATCATATTCTAATAAATCTGTGATTTTTTTTAATCCATCAATATCCATACCAAAATTTAAAATTTCTTGTGTAATATGTAATTCTATTGATTCATTACGTTTATTATTAAGTTCAATTATTTTTTTATATTCATCACTTCCATAATCAAACGCATATTGCATTCCATTATGATAAAATATTATCCTTTTTGGAAGTGGCAATTCTTCTATACTACTTAAGTGTTTAGGGTATCCTTCAATATCACCTACATATTTATACTCTTCATAACTATAATCCAACTCTTCATTAGGTATATCAGTTTTATTTACGGTATTATCATCAAAATGTGTATCATTATTATTGTTATTATGACTTATAACATAAAAACTTGAAATAACTATTATAAAAATAATAATTAATATAATAGGTATTATAAAAATTTTATTATTAATAATAAAACACCTACCTTTCTACTTTCAAATTATATAATATAGATTAGAA
>CAZXLZ010000067.1:0-5960 GCA_964642045.1 uncultured Clostridiaceae bacterium | reverse complement strand
ATAAATAATGTTTATATAAATTTATTAGTTTAGAGGTAAAAAAATATAAAAGAGTTGAATTATTATGTAAAATATGATATAATCAATGCGAATATTAATAGAAAAGCTTATAACATTTGTAAGCTGATTTGACCTTTTTTATTTATAAGGAGGTATTTTTATGAAGAAAAACACTAAACCCAGCACAGAGACAGCTATTTATGTTTTTGGAGTCTTCTTTACAATTTGTATGATAGTTTTAGGCGTTTTTATCACTAATACTCACATAATTTATATTCTTAACGATAAAGAAATGCAGCACCTTGCAAATTTTGCTTTAAGTGTTAAAGAAAATGGTACTAGTGAGAATTATAATCTTAAAGAGATTGACAGTATAATTTCAGATCCAGATATAAGTGATGAAATGAAAAATATATTAATTAAGCCTGAAAGTTACTATGTAAATGTAAGTGATAAAAGCATAACTGTTGGTTTGAATGCTTCTAAATATATTGGAAAAGTTATTCTAAATTCAGAATATGGCTCTCAAGAAATTATATTTGATGATGGCAAAGAAAATGTAATAATGCTAACTATTATAATGAGTATTTTATTTGGAGATTTAGCTATTATTTCATACTTTGGTATTTACAAAATTTATAAGGAGTATATATCTCAAAAAAATTAACTGTAAAACAATATAAGAAAAAACCCAAAATTAATTACATTTAGGAGAAATTTACCATGGAAAAAACTACAAACAACAGGGGCATGATTTTAAAACAAATATCTTGCTTTGTTAATAAGCATAAAGTTATTTGTCTATCTGTAATGGCATTAATTCTTTTGGCAGCTATCTCAGCATTTTTGTCTAATTGTGTATTTCGGTCGCTTAATGATGAAGAATTTAGATTTGCAGAGATAATAGCCGAAAATGAATATTTAAATTTAGGTATATCAGAAATTTCCGAAGACTATGCAGAGAAAGGCTATGTTACCGACTTTTCAGTAGAAAGAAATGCTACAGGGATTACGGTTAAATCTAATGTTACGACAGTTAAGGGAGAAGTGACTTTAAAGGTTTATGATGGCATCAAATCTTTTGAAAGAGATGAAGGAAAAAATGATATAATTGTAATTTCTATTTTAGTTGCATTTCCTATTGTTCTTTGTTTATATGCTGTTATTTTTATAATTTGGATTATAAATAGGGGTGATTTATAAAATATCGTTATTGACAAAAAATTGTTTATACCATTAACAAAATCTTTTTTTTGGAGGATTTTTTATGAAATCAGCTAAGCTTGATGATAAAGTAAAAAATCTAAGTTAGGATATGTTTTAAATAGTATAGTTCGGATGGATAATGAAGGCAATAAGAGATACTTCAGAGTACTTCTTGGTATTTTTATTTTAATTTCCGTTTCATTAAGTTTTATTTTGGTATATAGTACCTCTAATAATAGCAGTTACCCTAGTGAAGAAGAAGTCACCAAGTTAAAAGGAGTAGCTACTGATATCTTTTTGGAGCAAAAAAATATGCCAATTATTATAAATAGTGATGAAGAGATCGAAATAAAAACTAAAGAAAAAGAAAATTTTATAACAGTTATTAAATCTGCAAATGACTTAACAGTAGCTCTGGAAGACAGTAACAAAATTATAAAAATTATAGTTACTGAGGATAGTTATGGAGGTATTAATGCTGAAGAAACTATATCTTCAGAAGAAAATGCGTTTTATGAGTTTGTATTTATAACTTTATTCTTTTTAGCAGTACTTTGTTATGGTCACGATTTAGTTATACTGATTTTAAAATATTTCGGATATGGAAAAGGTGTACATTATATATTTACCACAGGAGGGCCTAATCATGAAATCAAATGAAAGTACAAAAAGAAATGTATTTAGTAAGCTTTTTAATAAGCTTGTAAAACTTGATATTGAAGCTAATAATAAATACTGCTTCATTGGCGCTTCTATTATGCTCATAATTTCTATTGCTATATCGTATATTCTTGTATTTTGTGTAGGAAAAATATATCTTAGTGATGATGAAGTTAATGAATTGAAGACTGTGGCAAATGAGATATTTTATGAGGAGTTATTGGAAGAGTTACCAGTTATAATAAGTGATGATGAGGAGTTTGAACTGACAGATGATTATGGTGATAAATTTGTAAGAATTACAAAATCTAAGAATGAACTGAGTGTAAGAGTAAGTAATGAGTATAATATACGCAAAGGGTATGTTAAAATTATTAAAGATAGTGAAGGTAATGTTGAAGAAATAGTAGATTCGTGTACATTCTCTGCTATTTGTTTCGTTTTGTTTAGCCTTTTTTTATGGGTAGTTATTATGTTTGCTTATATTATTTTTATTGATTTATTAAAAAAGCTAGGATTTGGCTCATTACGTAACATTTAAGTTTGCAGTATTAACAATATTACTTTTTAACTGGAGGAAATACTATGAAAACAAATGAAAACGTGGAAAAAAAGTTAGAGAAAAATGAGTACAAGGTTAAAATGGGAGAAAAAATAAAAAAGATTTTGCAGAAATGGTATAATGAAGCTTATAATACAACAATGAAATCTTCTCTTTTGATTACAGTAAAAATAATTATATCTGCAGCTATCATTGCGGTAATTTTTTATCTTTTAGGTGCATCTGCACCTCCTATTCTTAGTCAGGATGAAAAAGATGAGCTTTCGATTGCGGCTAGAGAAGCGTATGAAATACTGCAATCTAATAATCTTCTAAGTAATTCTGAAATAACCATAAATACTATGACTATTAGGGATACTTTAGTTGAAATATCAGATACCGGAGTCATTGTAGTCAAAAAGGCAAATAAACAAAACTCAGGTTCAGTTGAATTATTTGAAGATGAAAATGGTGAAATGGCTACAAGAGAGAATTTATCAGCAGTTTATGGAAATAAAATATTAAACTCAGCTATGGTATTTGCAGTTGCATCTTTTGTATTGATGCTTTGTTATTTTATATTTATAGGATTAATATTAGCACCACTGGCAGCAAATGGTTGGAGTTTGTTTGATAAAAAAGAAACATAATATTATTTTAAAACAAGGGATTAAAAAATTCCTTGTTTTTCTTATCTCTATATATAGTTATTAAATTGATATATAACATATTTTATTTTAAAAATACTTGATATATAATTAAAATTAGTGTATAATTCTAGTGTATAAAGTTATGATTTTAAGTGCTTTATACTTTCCGACACATCTACACATTTTCGTGTAGTTTACATATATATCACGTAAAGGAATTAATTAAAATTATTATATATAAAGTTGGACATTGAAAATTATATATTGGAGGTAGAGTAATGTTATATGCAGTTATTGCTATAGTATCTGCTCTCTTAGCTGGCATTATATTTTTCTTTGTAGGAAGTAGTTATAGAAAGAGAACTGCTGAAGTAAAGATAGGTAGTGCTGAAGAAGAAGCAGTAAGAATTATAGAAAATTCAAAAAAAGATGCTGAACGTATAAAAAAAGAAGCTATTGTACAGGCAAAAGATGAAATGCTAAAACAAAAAGATGAAGTAGAAAAAGAAGCAAAACTAAGAAAAAAAGAGCTTCAAGAAATGGAGTCAAGAATTAACCAAAGACAAGATTTAGTAGATAAGAGAGCTACTTTGATTGAAGAAAAAGAAAATAATATAATAAAGAAGAAAAATGAGCTTCAAAAAGTAGAAGAAGATCTTAATAGAGCAAAAGAAAGAGAAATACAGGCTTTAAGTGAAATATCAAAAATGTCAGTTGAAGATGCAAAAAAACAGCTAATGAAAGATTTAGAAGTAGAAATGTCTCATGATATGGCTGAATATATAAAAAGTGAAACAGATAAAGCAAAATTTGAAGTAGATAAGAAAGCAAAAGAGCTTATCATTCAATCAATTCAAAGATGTGCAGCAGATCACACATCTGAGGCAACTGTTACTACTGTAACTCTTCCAAATGATGATTTAAAGGGAAGAATAATAGGTAGAGAAGGTAGAAATATTCGTACAATTGAAACACTTACAGGGATAGATTTGATAATAGATGATACACCTGATGTTATTGTACTTTCAAGTTTTGATCCTGTAAGAAGAGAAGTAGCAAGAATCGCTATAGAAAGACTCATAGCAGATGGTAGAGTACATCCTGGTAAAATAGAAGATATGATAGAAAAAGCTAAAGTTGAAGTGGGAAATACCATAAAAGAAGAGGGAGAAAGAGCTCTTTATGAAACAGGTATAGTAAATGTACATCCTGATCTTATAAACTTACTTGGAAAATTAAAGTTTAGAACAAGTTATGGTCAAAATGTACTTAATCATTCAATTGAGGTTTCACATATTGCAGGATTAATTGCAAGTGAAATAGGAATAGATCCAATGATAGCTAAAAGAGCAGGACTTTTCCATGATATAGGAAAAGCTATGGATCATGAAGTAGAAGGAACACACGTAAGTATTGGTATAGATATTTTAAGAAAATATAAAGAAAGTGATGCTGTTATATCTGGAATGGAAGCTCATCATGGAGATGTAGAACCAAAAACTTTAGAAGCTATCATAGTTCAAGTAGCAGATGCAGTGTCTGCATCAAGACCAGGAGCTAGAAGAGAAACAGTTGAAACTTACATAAAAAGACTTCAGAAACTTGAAGAAATATGTAATAGTTATGAAGGTGTTGATAAATCTTATGCAATACAAGCTGGACGTGAAGTAAGACTTATAGTAAAACCAGATGTAGTAAATGATGAGAATATGGTAATTATGGCAAGAAAAGTCGCAAAACAAATAGAAGATGAAATGGCCTACCCAGGACAGATAAAAGTAAATGTTATACGTGAGACCAAAGTTACTGAGATTGCAAAATAGAAGGAGAGTTTGTTACAGGTGAAATTTTTAATAGTAGGAGACATAGTGGGAACTCCTGGACTTACAAAACTAAAAGAAGAGTATGAAAGAATAAAAGAAGAAAATAATATAGATTTTACTATTGTAAATGGTGAAAACTCTGCACATGGTAAAGGCCTTAGAAAGAAAGAATACGACTTAATAACAAGTTTAGGCGTAGATGTTATAACTATGGGAAATCATTTATATTATAGGAAAGAAATGCTAGAGGAATATATAAATTTTGAAAGACTTCTTGTACCTGCAAATGTTACTAATGTAAAAGGAAATACCAGTATAGTTATAGAAAAAGATGGCATAAAAGTTGGAGTTATAAACTTAATTGGAAGAGCGTGCATGGGAGAGATGTTTGAAAAAAACACTGTATCTCCATTTGAAAAATCAAAAGAATTAATAAATGAGCTAAAGGAAAAAGGCGTAAAGTATATTTTTGTTGATTTTCATGCGGAAGCAACAGCAGAGAAGATAGCTTTTGGGTTATATTTAAAAAATGATGTTACATGCGTGTTTGGTACACATACACATGTTCAGACTGCTGATGAAAAGATAATAGATGGTAAAATGGCATATATTACTGATGTTGGAATGACAGGGCCAAAAGAAAGCGTAATTGGTCTAAAAAAAGAAATTGCTTTAAAGAGGTTTGTAGAAAATGCTTATGCAAAATATGAATGTAGTGATAATGTTGCTTTTTTAAATGCAATTGTTGTAGAAACAGATGATAATACAGGTTTACCTATTAATATTTATAGATTGAATATAGATTAACAAAAAAGCGTAAGGTAGACCTATATGGTATGATATCTTGCGCTTTTTCATATTATTTTAAATACAATTAATAAATTATATAATAAAAGAAAGGAGGAGGTTTGGTTATTTAATTTATTAATAAACATATATATATTATAGACATCTTTTGTATGTAGATAAATTTTTAGGAGGGATTTTTTTGAAAAATGAATATTTAGAAATAAATACAAATGAAAATCAGGTATTAGGAGAAATCTATCAGTATAGTACGTACAGTTTGAAAGATGCCAT
>CAZXLZ010000066.1:0-6391 GCA_964642045.1 uncultured Clostridiaceae bacterium | reverse complement strand
TTTTATTTTTAGAAGCACTTTCTATTGCTTCTAATTCAGCATGAGAATACATACTTGTTTCCATTAAAGTTTTATCATCACTTCTACCAATAATTTCTCCATCTTTTACTACTATAGCCCCATAAGGGTATTTAGCTTTTTTAGAAATATCTATTGCTATATCAATATATTGTTCATCATTCATAATTAACTCCTTTAATTATTTATAAAAATCCACTAAGTCTTATCGTAATTTAATTACGCATACACATTCAACATTCGCAGTGTGTGGAAACATATCAACAGGTGTAATTTCAGTTATATCATAATATTTTTCTAAAGCTTTCAAATCACGAACTAAGCTTGCAGGATTACAGCTTATATATCCAATTTTTTTAGGTCTAAATTCCAGTATGTGCTCTATACACTTTTCATCCATTCCTTTTCTTGGAGGATCTATTACTATTACATCAGGTGTTATACCTCTTTCTTTAAATTCTATAATCTTATCTTCAGCAGCTCCTGCTATATATTCACAATTTGTAACATTATTAAGTCTTATATTCATATTTGCCATATCTACTGCTTCTTCTTCTATTTCTATTCCATAAACCTTTCTTACACTATCACTTAAAAATATTCCTATAGTTCCAACTCCACTATATAAGTCAAATAGAATTTCTTCACCATTTAAGTTTAATTTTTCCTTTAATGTGTTATATAGAATTTCTGTTTGAACTGTATTTACTTGGAAGAAAGACTTTGGTGATATATAGAATGTATAATCACCTATTATATCTGTTATATATTTATCTCCATAAATATATGCTACTTTATCTCCCATTATCTTATTTGTATCTTTATCATTTAGATTTAAAGCAAGAGATGTTATTTTCTCTTTACCAATATTTTCTACTAGCTTTGCAAATCTAAAATCTTTTAGTAAATCTTTATCGTTTACTACTATCACAACCATAATCTGCCCAGTATGGTATCCTCTTTTTATAATTATGTGCCTTATATCTCCTGACTTTTCTTGTTCATTATAGCACGAAAAACCTAGATTTACTAAATTTTCAAATACTAAAGAAGCAAACATGTCTACAACCCTATTTTGTATATAACAAACTTTACTTTCTACTATATTATGGCTTCTCTCACTATAAAAGCCTACTTTATTTACACCATCTACCTCTCTTACAGGATACTGAGCTTTGTTTCTATAATAATATGGAAGACCCATACCGATTACATTATTTACTTTAACATAATCTAACCCTTGCTTTTTAAGTAGACTTATAATATTACTTTTCTTTATATCAATCTGCATATCATATGCTATATGGTGAGCTGCACATCCACCACAAGATTTATATACACTGCATATACTATCTACTCTATATTTAGAAGCTTTTAAAAGATTTAAAATCTTACCAATAGCAAAGTTTTTGTTTACCTTTATTATGACTATACTTACAACCTCACCTTTTATAGCGCCGAGGTACAAATATTATAAAATCATCCTTTTTAGCAATTCCTTCAAAATTCATACCATTATCTAACACTTCCACATCTAGTTTATCGCCTTTTTTCATTATGATTAATTTCTCCTTTTTATGATTATATTCGCATTTTTATAGATTTAATTTTACCATATTTTACATCTATCTGCAACAATTAAGTAACATCTTTTTAAATATTTCATATAGTATATTAAGTTTGAAAAAATCAAACTTTAAGCAGCAACTATTAAGGAGTGACATATATTATGAGTAATAACGAACTTTTTGTATTATTAATTGCCCTAGCTTTTATATTTTTAATTATTAACAAGGATAAATGCTCTACACCATTGAACTTACTAAATTTAAATTAAAAATGTAAGTTCACTTTTATAAAAGGAGGGAATTAACCATGATAGATGAAAGATGCGGATGTGGATGCGGATGCCAACAAAACAACTGCGGATGCGGATGTGGATGTCAATCAAACAACTGCGGTGGTGGATGCGGTCTTTTCGGTGGTGGATGCTGCTGCTGGATTTTAATAATAATCGTACTTATTATCATATGTTGCTGCTGTAACTAATTAATATATACATGAAAAAGCTCTCTAGGTAATTAAACCTAGAGAGAATATTTTATTCATCTTTGTTATTATTATTTTTGTATGATTTTTCAGAACGTATAGTATCTATTCTATTTGAATCAATGAACGTACTTTTTGGCTTAGGCTTATTATCCGGGAACTGATATACAGGAAGATCTAACTTTCTTTGTGATAATACTATTTTGGGTTTTATCATAATATTAAATCCTTTCTTATTTTTTATTATGACTGTTTACTCATCTTCATCATCATTTTCCTTATTGTCTGACCAAAAAGCAGGCTGTACTGTATCTACCCGATTGCTATCAACAAACGTACTTTTAGGTATAGGAATTCTTTTTGGCTCAGAAATCCTATATTTTGGAAGATCTAATTTTCTTTCTGATGTATCAAATTTAAGTTCTAACATAATTAAGTCCTTTCTACAGAAGTAATAATTATAGCTTAACAGTTGTAAAACTTCTGTTATTATTTTGAATTCTTATTTATTTTTCCATTATCTTTTTATACTCTTCATCACATTCTACAGTATGAATGCTTGAAAATGGGATAAAATACTTACTCTTATCGCTTTCTCTGTAGCCACCAATAAGGTGTTCATTAATCTCCCACTTTTTAAACCAAATGCCACCAGGATATAACATAGTTTCAACTGAGCAGATTTTACCTTTGTATTTAGAGCCATTGGTAGTTATTACCTCAATTAATGCTTTCTCTTCGCATAAATCATGATAAATTGTTTTTACCTCTGTTGCAAACTGGTTCATAAAAGTATTAATATCCATAATGATAACCTCCAAAGTATTATGTTTTGTAATGTATATTTTATTATAGAATATTTTATTACTCTGATAAATTTTCTATTGTTTTAGCAAATTCATCAAACAAGACATCTATAAGCCGGCTATCTATATAATTTGATCTATCAAACTCAAATACAGATTCTTCTACCATGTTATCATAAGGAATTTTGGTATTTCTAAGTTTAATCCTTATTCTTTTCTTATCTTCAGAAATACCAAACTTAATCCAATCCGAAGTTGATATACCGTATACACCTGCATCAGATCCAGGATAAAAAGTAATAGTCTTAAAACCATCAAAAAATTTGTCATTTGTTTTTGAAGTTTCCTTACTAACTATTTCTTTTCCAGTGCTGTAACCCTTTTTTGTGTTAAATTTTAATTCCATGTTTATTTCCTCCTTGATATAGTTTGATTTTTGGCTTTAGTTATAAGTATAATCTCTACCTCCTTTATAAGTTTATAATAGCATTAAAAAGTGGACTTGTTAATTCATTTTGCTTTATGCAAAACTTACATCCTAAGCGCTTAATCTTACTGTTTATCCTAAATGCATTTGTTATTGATATTTGGATTATATCAATATTTTTTCTAATTTTAAGCACAAGATGATTACTGAATAAATAAGATTCGCACCCCCTACAAATACTTTTAGAAATTATATTTTTACTTACTCTCTCTAATTCATCTTTGGATAAATTCTCACCATTAAGCATTTTAGATACTGCATCAAAAATTGGGGTAAGCCATGACACTTTTATAAGCTTATATTTAAATGTTCCTCCTCCCTTTTGAGATATATAAACGCTAAGGGTATTTCCGTCCTCAGACAAAAGGAGTCTCATTTTACTTTCTTCACCTGATGTAACAAAAGATAAAATTCTACCACCACCTACAACTTTAAAAGTTGTATTTTTTGTTAATGTTTTAGGATCACTACACATATTTATGCATCCTACCTTCCTATAAAATTATTTTTAGATTTCTCAAAAATATTGGGTATATTATATCATAATATGAATTAAAAATCAAAGATATAACATAATTTATTCATACTTTATAATATATATACATACTTTTTAGTAGAGGTGTATAAAATATGTTATTTGAAGGTGCAGCAACAGCACTTGTCACTCCGTTTAATAGTGATATGACTGTAAATTATGAGAAATTAGAGAAACTTATAAAGTATCAGATAAAAAAAGGAATTTCAGCAATTATAGTTTGTGGAACTACTGGTGAATCTTCTACTTTAAGCTTAGATGAGAAAAAAGAAATAATTAGATTTAGTGTAGAGGTAGCAAATAAAAAAGTTCCAATTATTGCTGGAACTGGTTCAAATAATACTGAATATAGTATAAATCTTTCAAAATATGCTGAAGAAGTTGGTGCAGATGGTCTGCTTATTGTTACTCCATATTACAATAAATGTAATCAGAATGGCCTTTATGAACATTACTCAAAAATAGCTGAAAGTGTATCAATACCAGTTATATTATACAACGTTCCATCAAGAACAGGTAATGTTGATATTTCCGTTGATACAATAGTAAAACTGTCTAAAATAGATAATATAGTTGGTATAAAAGAAGCAAGTACTGATCTTGTAAAAATTGCTGAAACAATCTCTAAAGTAGATGAAAATTTTGCAGTATATAGTGGAAATGATAATTTAACTTTACCTATTCTAGCACTTGGTGGAAAAGGGGTTATATCTGTTACAAGCAATATTATGCCGGAAAAAATGCAGTTTTTATGCAATAGCTTTTTTAACTCTAACATGACAAAAGCTAGAAAAACACAGCTTGAACTTCTCGATATAATGAATGCACTATTTATTGATGTAAATCCTATTCCGATTAAAGAGGCTATGAATACCTTAGGATATGAAGTAGGAAGTCTTAGACTCCCTCTTACAAAACTTCCTTATGAAAAATATATTATATTAAATGATGCAATTCAAAATCAAGGTTTAAATATGGTAGATATATAAAAGAAAAATGTGCCTTAAAATTACTTTAAGACACATTTTGTATTTTATAATTATTTTTCTTTACAACTTCTCATATAGTTCTCATATTTTGAAAATCTTAATATAAATATTATTATATTTAACACTATATTATTAATATCTAAAATATCTAATCTTCCGAAAACTATATACTCAAGTACGGAAATACTAATAAGCAAAATGATAGTACAAACCACGAGTACTAATATGACCCGCTCAACATTTGCCCTTGTTCTATAACTATATTTTTCTTCAAAAATAAAGAGAATTATCATACATATTAGATATGCTACCGAAGACTGTAATACCATAATTCTTAAAAAGATTGTTAAAATATTAAGTAAGTAAGTCATAATACTTTCCTCCTATTTTTATTCTATAATTTTCTTTACATGCCATAAATAGCAAAAAATATATAAATTTGAAATTTTTAATACAGAATAAATATCGATTTACCTTGCTTAAAGGCCGTTAAAAAATATGTATTTTTTATATTCAAAATAAAGCAACATACAATTAAGCACCAGTGCAAAGAAAGATTGTGAAATATCCATATTAAGTTCTACCCTAAAAGTTATAGCAAAAATTTGTATAACTATTGATACAACTCTTAAAATAACACAACAAAATGAAATTTTCTTTAACTTAGTAAGTGAAAAGTTACTATATAAAAAAGGTATATTAATAATAAAAGTAAGCATTGTACATAAATAAACAAGTAGTTTAAAAATATTCTCTATAATTTCTAATAATATTCTATTATCAATCATATACTTTTCCTCCATTATTTGTATAATAATTCATATGTTAGGCACCTAATATTTTTAATAAAATGTATATTTACCTCCTTTACTAATTAGTTTTAGATAATATTTATATAAAGTCTAGGTAATTATACTATAAAATCGCTTAAAATACAAGAACAAAAGTAAACAATTCTATCATATTTTTGACTAATTGTTTTATATACCTACTTAAGTTTACAATTAACTTGATATGCTGTAACAGATATGATATAATGTTATCTAAGAATTTTAATAGTACGCGCATATAATTATGTGGAATGAAATATTAAATATGATTATATATGTGCAATTAAGGAGGCTTAATATGATGGAATCTTTTAATGAACAAAAATACGATATTTCTGTAGAAGAAATTGTTAAAGCAATGAATAAAAAGACCAGATATAATGTCAATTCAGAAATGATTACTAAGATAAAATCAGAAAACAGTAAAATTAGTGTTTACGCGGCTCAAGTAGGAGACGTTATAATCTTATGTTGGATTAATTTTCACACAAATGAGTACAGTGTAGAAACGGTCTCATGGTAAAAAAGTATTTTTTATTTTCCTCATAGGAAAAATTTTATTTCTTTAATAATTATATATAAAAACCTAAATTGTAAGAATAAAATATCTTTACAATTTAGGTTTTGTTGTTACTATAATTAAAAATATTAAATTTTAAAGTACTTTTACCATATCA
>CAZXLZ010000065.1:0-6541 GCA_964642045.1 uncultured Clostridiaceae bacterium | reverse complement strand
AACGCTAACTATAGCAGTTATTCCTTCACGTATATCTTCACCCTGAAGATTATTATCTTTCTCTTTTAATATATTAAACTTTCTTGCATAATCGTTAAATACTTTAGTAAGTCCACGCTTAAAGCTATCAAGATGAGTTCCATCTTCAATAGTATTAATATTATTTACAAATGAATATAAACATTCATTATATGCTGTTGTATATTGGAAAGCTACCTCTACCTCAACATCATTCATAGCAGTTTCAAATGATATTATATCTTTATTAACAGCTTCTTTTGCATTATTTAAATATTCTACAAATGATACAAGTCCTCCTTCATAATGGAATACTCTCATTTCAGAATTTTCTACTCTCTTATCCCAAAGAGTTATTTTAAGTCCTTTATTTAAAAATGCCATTTCTCTAAATCTTTGAGCTAATGTTTCTGCATTAAATACCGTAGTTTCAAATATTTCAGAGTCAGGTTTAAATGTAACTTTTGTTCCTCTTGTATTATCATCACTTATTCTATGAAGATCTACTGTTTTTTTACCTCTTTCAAATGAAATAGAATAAGTTCCATCACCGTTAGAAACGTCAACCGTAACATTTTCTGAAAGTGCATTTACGACAGAAGCACCAACACCATGAAGACCACCAGATACCTTGTATCCTCCACCGCCAAATTTACCACCAGCATGAAGTATAGTATATACAACTTCAATTGCAGGTATTTTCATTTTAGGATGTATTCCAAGTGGTATACCTCTACCATTATCTTTTACTGTTACAATATTATCCTCTAAAATCTCAACATTTATCTCTGTACAGAATCCAGCTAGTGCTTCATCTACAGCATTATCTACTATTTCATATACTAAATGATGAAGACCCCTTTCAGAAACACTACCTATATACATACCAGGTCTTTTTCTTACTGCCTCTAAGCCTTCTAGTACCTGTATTTGATTTTCATCGTAATTTGCCACTAAAATCAACTCTCCCTTTTTTACTTAATCTCCATTATATCACAAATTTCAAAATTATTGCAAGTGACCATTTGAAATTTTACTTATTTTTATATTCTTAATATCTTTAAGTGTTCCCTCATCAGTAGTAGTAATAATAGATTGATAATCTTTAATATATTCAAATAAATATCTTATTCTATTATTATCAAGTTCTGACATTATATCATCTAAAAGAAGTATTGGATTTGTATTTTTAACTTCTTTTAATATCTCAAAATTTGCAAGTTTTAATGTTAAAAGTACAGTCCTTGCTTGTCCTTGTGAACCAAATTTTTGAGCAGATAGATCATTTATATAAAATTCTATATCATCTTTTTGCACACCTTTAACAGAATTTTTCCTATATATATCTATTTTTATATGTTCATCTAATATATTTAGAATTTCAGACTCTGATTTATCCTCAAAATCTGTAACATATTCTATATTCAACTGTTCGTTATTATTAGTTAATTCTTTTTGTATTTTTATACTATGTTTTTTAAGCTGTCCTATAACTCTTTTTCTAAAATCTACAATAAATTTAATATGTTTAGACATATTTTCATTAAGTATTTTTATATATTCAATCTTAGATGAGTCTATTTCATCTTTTAAAACAGTATTTTTTATCTTTAAATATTTGTTATATTCTTGTATATGAACTGTATATGATTTAGAAATAAAACAACATATAATATCTAAAAATTTTCTTCTATCAGCTGGAGAACCTTTTATAATATTTAGATCATCAGGTGTAAAAATAACTATTGGTATATCCCCCACTACACTTGATATTTTTTTTACCTTTATATCATCTATTTTTAATTGTTTATGCCCCTTTTTATCTAAAAAAAATTCTATAACTTTATTTTCGTTTTCATTTTGATAATCCATTGTTATTCTAAAATAATCTTGATTTAAGTTTATTGTATCTGTATCTTTAAGAGTTCTATATGTCTTTGTAAAAGCGCACATATATACAGACTCAATTATATTTGTCTTCCCCTGTGCATTATCACCTACAAATAGATTAATATTCTTATCAAGATTTATTTCTTCATTTATATAATTTCTAAATCCTTCTAATTTTATCTTATTAATTAACATATTATTTCATCTATATTTTACTCTTGCCTTAACTTTAAAGGTAAAACTATATATATATATTCATTAGTTTCTATAGGATGTATTACGGCTGGTGCAATATTTGATGTAAAATCTACTATAATTTCTTCATCTTCTATTACTTTTAAAGTTTCTATAAAATATCTAGGATTAAATCCTATTTCTAATTCTTTACCTTCAACTAAAGCTTCAACATCTTCTTTAGCATCACCAGTTTGACTTACACAGCTTAAAGTTATTCCATCAAGAGTTATTTTTACCTTTACTGGTGATTTTTTATCTCTATCTGTACTTTCTTTTGCAAATAGTGCAACTCTTTCAAAAGCATCAAGTAAACTTTTAGTTTTTATTTTCATTCTTGTTTCTTTATCTGCAGGTATTATACTATTATAATTTAAGAATTCACCATCTATAATTCTACTGATTATAACGCTTGTCCCAACTTCAAATAAAGCTTGATTACTATTTTTACCTATTTTTATTACTTCATCTTCATTACCTGTTAATATCTTTAATATTTCATTTAATACTTTACCTGGAATTATTGCTTTAAAATCATTTACATTAGTTTCACTCATATATTTCTTTATAGCAAGTCTAAATCCATCTAAAGCAACGAGTGTTAAAACATTATTTTCAACTTTTAGAAGAGCTCCTGTATATGTAGGTCTATTTTCATCAGTGCTTACTGCAAATAATACTTTTCTAATCATATCTCTAAATAATGATTGTTTAATTTCTACTTGACTTTCTATTGTAAATATAGGAAGTTTTGGAAAATCCATTGGATTCATAACAGCAAGTTTAAATACACCATTTATACTTTTTATAGTAAATATATTATCATTTGCTTCTAAACTTACTTCTTCTGCTTCTAATCTTCTCATTATTTCATTTAGCATCTTTATATCTACAACTGTTGCACCTTCTTCTTCTATATTACATTTTATAACATGGGTACAACCCATCTCTAAATCATATGTTGTAAGTTTTATTTGTGAGTTATATGCTTCAATTAATACTCCTTCTAATATAGGCATTGTTGTTTTTCCTGCTGCTGTTTTTGATACGATATTTAGTCCATTTATTAATTCTTTTGTTTGACATCTAATTTTCATTTTTAATACCCCCTGTTTAGATTTTATAATTTATTTTTCCACATTATTAACAATTTTATTTAGGATAACCCCCTTTCTTACATATATATTATTATAGTTAATATATACTTTTAGTAGTAGTAGTAGTAGATTATGTTGAAAGTGTGGAAAAGTATTTTTTGTGCTTATATAAAGCAAAATAATTCTGTGGATAAATTAGTGGAAAACTTAAAAAATTTTCAACAAACTTATGTTTTTGTGTGGAAAAGTATAAATTTAATAAGTTATCAACTTTTTTTCCCTTAGTTTTCCACGTGGAAAATGTGGAAAATTTTTATATTTGCAATTAATTTGAAATATTTATGAAATAATTGTAATAATTGTCTTCTAATCTGCTATAGATAGCTGTTTTTTTAATTCATCTATTATATTTTTAGTTTCAGGATCTGTATCATATTCTTCTTTAATTTTACCATAAGCATATAGTACAGTTGAGTGATCTTTTCCACCAAAGTCCTTCCCTATTTTTGGAAATGCTAAATTTACACAATCTCTGCATAAAAACATAGCTATCTGCCTTGGTTTAGATATATTACTTGACCTTTTATCGCTTAATAAATCTGATACTTTTATATTGAAAAATTTTGCTACAACTTGCATTATAAGTTTACTTGTAAGAACTTTTGAATTTTTTACTAATATTGATTCTATAGTATTTTCTACTACTGAATCTGGTATATTACCATTTGTAAATGATGAGTATGCAATTAATTTATTAAAAACTCCTTCTAGCTCTCTAATATTAGAATCCATTTTACTTGCTACTTTGACGAGTACTTCATCATCTATTATATAACGTTCACATTCTGTTTTCTTTCTAAGTATTGCCAGTCTAGTTTCATAATCAGGTGTTTGAAGATCTACAGAAAGTCCCATCTTAAATCTAGATTTTAACCTCTCCTCCAGATCCATTATATCTTTAGGTGGTTTTTCAGAAGTAAGTATTATTTGTTTATCACTTTGGAAAAGTGCGTTGAAAGTGTGGAAAAATTCTTCTTGACATTTATATTTTCCAGCTAAAAATTGAACATCATCTATTAAAAATAGATCCACATTTCTATATTTATTTCTAAAATCTTCATGTGTATTTTGAGTGTTTTTCATCATTGCAGTAACTAGCTCATTTACAAATACATCACCTGTTGTGTATATTATCTTTGCATTAGGATTTCTTCTTTTTATCTCATTTCCAATAGCTTGCATAAGATGCGTTTTTCCAAGTCCTACTCCCCCATATATGTATAATGGATTATGCTTTGTTCCAGGCTCTTCAATTACTTCACTTGCTGCTGCTACAGCAAATCTGTTATTTGTTCCTACAACATAATTAGAAAAAGTATATTTTGGATTTAAATTTGAGTGTAAATCATCATTAATAGTTTCATCCTCTTGTTTTTTTGAAGTGTTTTTTTGTTCTATCTCTTCTCTTTTTGGTTCATTAGATGATAAAAAGTTTATATTATCCTCTTCTATCTCATCTTTATCTTCAGTTTGTTCTGGTACGCTAGACTTTGATTCAAATGTAATAATATAGTTCTTATTAGTAATGTGTTTAATAGAATTTTCTATTAAATCTAAGTATTTAGTCTTGCATATTCCTATGTGATATTTAGATGGTGCAAGTAAACATATTGTATTTTCATCTGTAAGTCTTGGTACCATTACATTTACATAGGTTTTAAAGCCCATTGGAGAAATCTCATCTTCTATTAGTTTTAAGGCTTTATCCCATATTTCTATAATATTATCCTGCATATACTCCTCCTATTTTAAACTTTTGTTTTAAAAAAGTTTTCCACAGAGTTTTCCACAGTTGTGGAAAACTTTTAAGTACGTAAATTTTACTTTTAAAAATTTTACATAAAAGTTGTGGAATGTTGTGAAAACTTTGTGAAATTATTTGTTTAAAATTCATATATAATATATCACGTTTAATGTGTAAGTTCAAGCTTTTTTGTTAATTTTATTAAGGTATATTTTTATGTATAATATTTAATCAGAAATATTCAAATTAATAGTTATAGTAAACTAAAAAATAAAAAAAGTGTTGACAAAATAAACCTTATATTGTATAATTGTAAAGTAATTTTGAAAACTCATACATTTGTATGTGATTTTATATTAAATGTGGCATTAGGGAGGTGCTTGTAATGAAAACAACTTTTAATCCAAAGAAAATAAAAAGATCAAGAAATCATGGTTTCATGAAGAGAATGTCTACTCCTACAGGTAGAAATGTTTTGAAAAGAAGAAGAGCAAAAGGAAGAAAAGTACTATGTGCTTAAAAATAGGGGTGGGTATGTTTTCATATCCACTTGTTTGCTATATATCAGAGGTGTTTTAGTATATGCATGCAGTAGTTATTAAGAAAAAAGGTACTTTTAAATATTTATTTAATAGAGGATATAGTGTGAAAGGTAAGTATTTATCTTTGTACTATGTGGTAAAGGATAGGAAAATTAATAATTTTGCTGTGTGTGTTTCTAAAAAAAATGGAAATAGTGTAAGTAGAAATAAATTAAAAAGATGGGTAAGAGAAGTATATAAAATTAATGAAGAAAAGCTAAAATGTGGTATTATGATTATAATTTCTATGAAAAAAGATATAACGATGAAAGATGTAGTATATGAAGATATAAAGAAAGATTTAGAAAATCTTTTTGAAGAGGCAAAGTTATATGAAAGAAATAATTAAGATCCCTAGAAAAATAGCAATATTTATAATTGATTTATATAAAAAATATATTTCACCATCAACTACAAAAAAATGTAAATACTATCCAACATGTTCTTCTTATGCAAGACAAGCTTTTGAAAAATATGGATTTTTTAAAGGACTTTATTTATCTTTTATAAGAATTTTAAAGTGTAATCCTTTTTCAAAGGGTGGAGTAGATTTACTAAAATGATAGGGGAGTATTATGATAAATTTTATAGCAGAAATACTTGGAAAATTAATAGAAATTATTTATAGAATAACAAGTGAAAATTATGGACTTTCAATCATTATATTTACTATAATAACAAAACTTATTTTATTACCGCTTAATATAAAGCAGGTTAAATCAACAGAAACTATAAATAAAATAAAACCACAGTATGATAAAATAATGGAAAAATATAAGAACAATAAGGAAAAACAAGCAGAAGAGATAACGAAACTTTATGCTGATAATAAAATAAGTCCAATGGGAGGATGTCTTCTTGCTTTAGTTCAAATACCTATTATACTTGCAATGTTATATATAGTAAAGCAGCCACTT
>CAZXLZ010000064.1:0-6628 GCA_964642045.1 uncultured Clostridiaceae bacterium | reverse complement strand
ACAAGCCCTTATAGGGCAAGAACAAACCACGGGTTGGACCCGTGGTTTTGACTTTTAGATTTAAGTATTAGATTTCTCATATTTATATTTTATATATTGGTCGTCAATGAATGTCAAAATTCTATCACCAATTAGATAAATGGCTAAAAAGCTTGCTATGATGCATAAAACAATTTTTAATATGATGTTTAAAAGCTCTGATGTTCCTATTGTCATTTCAAATGACATCTCTCCATCATCGTTAAGAACTCCCTTTAAAGTACCAAAATATTTAGAGCATTTTGCATCAATTTCAGTATCGGTCATTTCAAATTCATATCCTAAATTGATGTCTTCTACGCGAGAGATAGTTCCAGGAATATGAGTCTGATAAACAGATTCAGCAGCCGTTTTTAAACTATCTATTTCGTTACTTGATTCAAGAGGTGACTTGACTAACATTGATATTAAAATGAGTGCTATTATGATACAGACTGCCGATTCAATCATCCATAAAAAACTACGTACATTTTCATGCAGTGCCGTCCAAAATTTTTCCTTATTTTCATCAGATTTAATAAACATAGGTATAATACCTCCATTAAGTTGTTGATTTGTTGATGCTTTTTGTTTTGAGGTGAAGTAAAATGTTAATAGTAGCTTAAGTTTTTTGCCATTTATAAACCATGTCTATAAGGTTAGTCAAAATCCAGAATGTAAAAATCGCTAAAATTGTACAAAAGACTAATAAACGTATCAAAAGACCAACTATATAGACTGTATCATCTGTGGTCACTGAAACTTCAAAAGTTAACTTTCCTTCCTCATTAATTGATCCAACCAAAGTATTCATGTACTCAATGTTTTTTGCCTCGACTCCAGAGTCTGTTATTTTAAAGGTGTATTTAGAATCATTCGATTTTACTTCGTAGGTATTTCCTGGAATTCGGCTTTCATATAACGCTGTTGCCTTTACTTTCAAATCACTTATATCAGCCTTTTCAAGGCTGGGCTTTGACTCTAGGCCTACAAAAAATGATAAAAAAATAGACATCATAATCACAATTGTTATAGTTATATTGCAATTTTCCTTTATCCGATATACCTTTTCTATAAAAGTCTCTTTTTTCTTTTTGTTATTAAACATATACTTTTCCTCCACTTATTTTATTGAAATTGTTTACTTTATAAAATACATATAAATTATACAATATTTTACATAAAATGTCAAGTTGTTATATTTATTTAATATAATTTAGTATATAAATTTACTTTTTATAAGAAAAATGGTAAAATATTCTAAATTAGGAGTGGTTATATGAGAATAGGTGTTGATATTGACGGCGTTTTAACAGATATACATAGATTTCAGCTAGATTACGGCTCAAAATATGCTTATGAAAATAATGTTTTAAATGATATAAAATTATATAAATATTATTCTGGTGATTGTTTTGATTGGGGCATGCATAATGAAGAAATTTTCTGGAATAAGTATATATATGATTATTCAGTAAATTATCCAGTAAGGGATTTTGCAAGTGAAGTAATAAATAAGTTAAAAAATGATGGACATGAAATATATATAATAACTGCAAGGGTGTACACTACTGAAGATAGTGAAAATGGGGAGAAAATGAGAAAAATTGTAAATGAATGGCTTAAGAAAAATGATATATATTATGATAAAATAATATTTTCTAAAGAAGACAAGAGAAAATATTTGTTAGAAAATAACATTGATATCATGATAGAAGATAGTCCATATAACATAATGTCTTTGCGCACAGTAGCAAAGAAAATTATATGCTTTGATGCAGGGTATAATAAAGAATGTATTGGAGAAAATATAATAAGATGTTATAGCTGGTATGATATATATAATAAGATAAAGAATATATAAAAAATTAGTGTAGAGGTGGTATAGATATGATAAAAATTGCTTTTTTTGATACAAAAGAATATGATAGAGAAATGTTTGAAAGTTATAACAAGGATTATAACTATGAAATTACGTATTTCAAAACTAAACTTAATGAGGAAACAGTAGCACTTGCTCAAGGTTTTGATGTAATATGTATATTTGTAAATGATACTGCAAATGAAGAAGTTTTAAAAAAACTTAAAAAATATGGTGTAAAGCTTATAGCTTTAAGATGTGCCGGGTTTAATAATGTTGAAATTTCTAAACTTCCTGAAGGTCTAATAACTGTTAGAGTTCCTGCGTATTCGCCATATGCAGTTGCAGAGCATGCATGTGCATTACTTCTTGATTTAAACAGGAAAGTGTATAAAGCATACCAAAGGGCAAAGAAATATAATTTTTCTTTGGATGGTCTTTTAGGTTTTGATATTCATGGTAAAACTGTAGGAGTAATAGGTACAGGAAAAATAGGTAAAGTATTTATAACTATAATGAATGGATTTGGTGCAAATGTTATTGCATATGATGTTTATCAGGATAAAGAGGCAGAAAAAGATCTTGGATTTAAGTATGTAAGTTTAGATGAATTATATAAAAATTCTGATATAATATCTCTGCACTGTCCACTTACAGATGAAAATAATAAGATGATAAATATAGATACAATGTCTAAAATGAAAAAAAGAGTAGTAATCATAAACACTAGTAGAGGAAAATTAATTGATGCAAAGGGACTAATAGAAATGCTTGAAAAAGGGCATATTGGTGGTGTTGGTCTTGATGTATTTGAAGATGAAGAAGAATATTTCCTAAATGATATGTCTAATTCATATATAAGAGACCCAGAGCTTTCAATTCTTCTTTCAATGCCTAATGTTGTTATTACTTCTCATCAGGCTTTCTTTACTAAGGAAGCTCTAGATCAAATTACTAAGACAACATTAAATAATATAAAAGAGTTTTTTGAGACGGGAAGCTGCACAAATATAGTAACTTAAAAAAAGAGTTCAGTAGATTAAAATATAAATTATTAACATTAATGCTGCTAATAAGAAATCCAAAGAAAATAAATAGTAGTTATAATGTAAAAAGAGCAAGGTAAGATATGAAAGAAAGAATAATTGTTGTAAAAGTTGGAAATGATGATTATCCAACAAATTGTTATATAGTAGTAGATAAAAATAATGAGGCGTTAGTAATAGATCCTGGTTTAGATTCAGAAAAAATAATTAATAAAATAAAAGAAGAAAATGCAAAAGTAAGCAAGATTATTTTAACTCATTGTCATGCAGATCATGTAGGTGCGCTAGATGATATAAAAGAGTATACTAATGCTAAGGTATATATACATGAAAATGATATAGATGGTATAGAAGATGAAGAAAAACCATATTTTGAATATTTGGGAATAAAGAGGCAAAATATAACCTCAAAAGATATGAATGTTATTGTAGATGGCCAGAATATAAAAAATGGAGAGTTAGATTTTGAGATTATCCATACACCAGGTCATACAAATGGCTCTATATGCATTTATGTAGAAAAGTTAAATGCATTATTTACAGGTGATACTATCTTTCATAATTGTTATGGTAGATGTGATTTAAAGTCTGGAAATATTAGTGAAATGGGCAAATCAATAGAAAAAATATTTAATAGATTTGAGAGTGTAAATATATATCCTGGACATGAGCATGCACCTATTAACATAGATGGTATAAAAAGAAAAATAAGACTTCTATATAGAATAAAAAATAATAATTAGTTAATTATTTTATCATACATTATACAAAAAAATAATTGTGTGGTATAATTTAAGAAAATTAGGTGATTTTGATGGCATATTTTGAAGAATTATTAAATGAAGAAAAAAAGAAAGATTATTTTAAAGAGCTAACTATATTTGTAAATAGAGAATATAGGACAAAAACTATATTTCCTGCAAAAGAAAATATTTTTAATAGCTTAAAACTTACTCCATATGAAGATGTTAAAGTTGTAATCCTTGGACAAGACCCATATCATGGTATAGGTGAGGCTCATGGACTTAGTTTTTCTGTTATGCCAGGAATAAAAGTTCCACCCTCGCTACAAAATATATACAAAGAAATTCATGATGACTTAGGCTGTTATATACCAAATAATGGGTTTTTAGAAAAGTGGGCAAAGCAGGGCGTACTTCTTTTAAACAGTGTTTTAACAGTTGAAGAGAATAAACCCGGAAGCCATAGATTAAAAGGATGGGAGAAATTTACAGATACTGTTATTTCCGAGATTAATAAAAAAGATACGCCTGTGGTTTTTCTACTTTGGGGTGCATATGCAAAGGAAAAAGAAGCACTTATTACTAATCCTAAACATTTGGTATTAAAGACTGTTCATCCAAGTCCATTTTCTGCTAATAATGGATTTTTTGGATGTAAACATTTTTCTAAAGCTAATGAATTTTTAGAGAAAAATGGTATGGAAAAAATAGATTTCCAAATAGAGAATATATGATAAAGGAGAAAGTGTGAAGGAAGAAATAATTAATTATATAAAAGATAAAAAGTTAAGTAATCTAAAGGAATATTTAGAAAAAATGAGCCCTAAAGATATAGCACTTGTGTTTGAAGAACTAGATTATGAATATATGCTTATTGTATTCAGATTACTTTCTAAAGAGGTTGGGGCAGAAGTTTTTTCTGAGATAGGTCATGATACTCAGGAGAATTTGATAAAGTCTTTAAATGACAGTGAACTTAAAGATGTAATGGATGAGCTTTATACTGATGATGCTGTTGACTTTATAGGTGAAATGCCTGCAAATCTTGTTAATAGGATATTAAAGACTATTCCTATGTCAGAAAGAAAGATTATTAATGAATTTTTAAGTTATCCAGAAGAAAGTGCTGGAAGTATAATGACGAATGAGTTTATAGATTTAAAATCTAGTATTACTGTTAAAGAGGCTTTCAAAAAAATAAGAAAAGAAGGTATAAATAGTGAAACTATATATACTTGTTATGTTCTAGATAAGGCTAGAAAATTGATAGGACTTGTATCAGTAAAGCAGCTTATCTTAGCTGATGAAAATACAAAAATATCTGAGCTTATGAATACCAATATTATTAAAGGCTATACTCTAGAAGATAGAGAAACCGTTGCTAGAAGACTACAAAAATATGATTTTTTGGCACTTCCAATAGTTGATAATGAAGATAGGCTTGTAGGTATTGTAACCGTTGATGATGCAATGGAAGTTTTGCAAGATGAAAATACGGAAGATTTTTCAAAGATGGCGGCCGTTACACCACTTGAGGATAAATATTTTGAAACATCAGTATTCAAACATGCTAAAAATAGGATTGTGTGGCTTATGTTTCTTATGGTTTCAGCTGTTATGACTGGTAGTATAATTACTCATTATGAAGAGGCCTTTGCTGCTGTTCCTGTACTTGTTGCTTTTATTCCGATGCTTATGGATACTGGCGGAAACTGTGGATCACAAGCTTCAACTCTTATTATAAGGGGACTTGCAACAGAAGAAATAAGATTAAAAGATTTATTTAGAGCATTATTTAAAGAAGTAAGAGTTGCTATTTTAGTTGGAACTACTTTGGCTACTATAGTTGGTATTGGTGCAAGTTTGATTTATAAAAATGGAAAACTTGGAATTGTTTTAGGTATGGCACTTATATGTACAGTAGTGCTTTCAAAGACTTTAGGATGCCTTCTTCCTATGCTTGCTAAAAGGCTTAAACTTGACCCTGCTATCATGGCAGCGCCACTTATTACGACTATTGTTGATACTTGCTCAGTTCTTATATATTTCATGATAGCAACAAATGTGCTTGGGCTGTAATGTGATTATATAAAAAAAGAAAGTGTAAATAGTAAAATTTGTAGTATGCTACAAGAGCTAGTGTGCATTTATTTTAGTAGTAGCAGGAGAAATAGATGCAAAATATGTTGTTTCTCCTGCTAGTGCAATGGTATATGTAATTTTAGGTAAAGGAGTGTAGCAATGGAAGAATTTTTTGATGTTTTAAATGAAAAAGGTGAATATACAGGAAAAGTAGAGTCTAGGGAAAGATGTCATAAAGAAGGATTATGGCATAAAGCAGTTGTTGTATTTATAATAAATTCGAAAGGTCAAGTTTTGTTACAAAGAAGAAGTTCAAATAAGAAGATGTGGCCAAATATGTGGGATATAACAGCAGGTGGACATGTATTAACAGGGGAATTTGGTTTTCAATCTATAATTAGAGAATGTAAAGAGGAACTAGGAATTGAATTAAGTAAAAATGATATAACTTTTATAGGAGCAACAACTTCAACTAATATAAAGGGTGACATTGTAAACAATCATTTTAATGAATATTATATAGCAAATAAAGAAATAGATGAAACTAAATTACAACTACAAGAGGAAGAAGTATCAGAAGTTAAATGGATAGATAAAAATGAAATTATAGAGAAGATTAAAGATAATTATAATGGAATTACTGATAAAGAAGGTTGTTGGGAATATTTGATTAAATATTATGAATGGTTAGATAATAATTAAATATAAAAATAGTAATACTCTAGAAATCAAAGAATAAAAATAGCACAGCAACTATTGTTGTAAGTGAGATTTTAGAATATTTATATAATAGCACCAGTTATTTTATGAACTGGCGCTATTCTTCTTGTAATTTGAAAACCACGGGTTACACCCGTGGTTCTTGAAAAGCAGTAGCG
>CAZXLZ010000063.1:0-7294 GCA_964642045.1 uncultured Clostridiaceae bacterium | reverse complement strand
AAATCTACTTTCAGCTTTTGCAGGTGAATCACAAGCAAGAAATAAATATGATTATTATGCATCACAAGCTAAAAAAGATGGTTATGAGCAGGTAGCTGCCATATTTAGTGAAATGGCAGAAAATGAAAAAGAACATGCTAAAATGTGGTTTAAATTATTAAATGGAGGTAAGGTTCCATCAACTACAGAAAATTTAAAAGATGCTGCATCTGGTGAAAATTATGAGTGGACAGATATGTATGAAGGCTTTGCTAAAGATGCAGAAGAAGAAGGATTTAAAGAGATAGCTGCAATGTTTAGAGGTGTAGCAAAAATAGAAAAAGAACATGAAGAAAGATACAAAGCGCTTCTTGAGAATATTGATAAAGGATTAGTCTTTGAAAAAGATGGCGTAGTTATGTGGAAATGTAGAAATTGTGGTCATATACATGTTGGAAATAAAGCTCCACTTGTTTGCCCAGTATGTGCGCATCCACAAAGCTATTTTGAAATAGCAGCAAAGAATTATTAATATATATAAAAAGACCTAAGAATAAAATTAAAGTTATTCTTAGGCATTTTTTTTATTTTTAAATCTGATATTTTTTTGAAAGTGTGTTTATAATACTTTCAAGTTCTTGTTTCTTTAGCATAGCTTCTTCATACCGCGATTTTCTTTTTTGTATTGAAACTTCAATATTCATAAGCTCTGCTTCTAATTTTTCAGCATCTTCTGGAGGCACATAAAAAGGTTCATCTTCTGAAGCAATGTAATTTTCTATTTCTAAATTTTTTACAAATAAAAGTTTAGATGTAATTAATTCTTTTTCAAAAAAAGGATAAAGGAAATTCATTAATTTAGAAAAATCCAACTTAGCTTTAGAAAATTCTTCCCGGTCCTTTACTAATTCATCATACTTATGATTTTTTACATTTAAATAGGGTGGAAGGTCAAAATGTGCAGCTTTATTATTTGCAATTTTTGAAACTATATCTTTTTCTACATTTTCAGGTACTAATCTATAAAATATAGAGAAGTATATACATTTTGAAATTACTTTTGAAGAAAAGATATTAGTCTTACGAGTAAGATTGTATCTTTTAGCTATTTCTTCCATGGTAAACTGAGTAGTTGCATAAAAGTTAGCAATTTCTGCAGCTATCTTATCACTTATGTTATTCATGAAATACTCCTCCATTTAAAATTATTAATAGGTTTAGCTATTTATTTACATACATTATACAATATTATTTGTTTAATTGTCAATACTTAACATAAAATTACATAATTTTCACAATATAAAAAATACACTTGAAATATGGCATTTAAAATGATAAAATAACTAAAAAAGAACAAATGTAGCAAAATAGGTGGATAATATGAAGAATAAAAAAGTAGTTTTTATGTGTCAAAATATACTTATGTTTAAAGAAAAATTAAGTGCAGCTTTTATGTTTATAAAGAACAAAGGATATGATATATTCCTTATTTGTAATGAAGATGCAGATATACCTTTTGTGGAAAAAAAGTTTATTATAGATTCATTAAGTAAAAATATGAATTCTTTAAGCTTAAAGAAAGAAATAGATAGTGTAAAAGAAATAATTATAAATGAAAATATAGATGTAGTAGAGACACTTGATAATATCTCTAGCTATATTATGCATTATGCATTAAAAAAAATAAAGACAAATATTATTAAAAATTTCTCATATGTAGATGATGTAAAACAAAATATATCTAAATTTAAAGATATAATTATTAATGCAGATAAAGTAATTGTTAATAATGAAGAAGACTATAATTTTCTAATTTCTAAAAACTATAATTCAGATATAAACTTAATTTATGATATAGCAATAGACTTTAGAAAATTTAATAATGTAGATTTTGATGCTCAAAAATCTTCATTAAAAGAAAAGTATAATTTATTAGATGATGTAAAGTATGTTGCTATAATAGACGAGGAAGAAAATTATAATTATATATCAAATGTTATAAAAGAAATAATGAGTCAAAATAGTGATGTACGTTTTTTGATAAAAGATATAGATAAAAATCTAATGGAAAAACTTGAAAAAAATGGAGTATTAGAATATGTACAAATAATAGGAGATATAAAATACTTAGATTTACTTTTAGTATCTAATTCAGCTCTATTTACTGATCTAAATTCATATTCTATGAGTGTATTTATTTATTCATTAATGCTTGGAATTCCTGTTATTGTTCCAAGGAAAGATTTCTTAGAAGAGTATATAAAAGAACTAACTAATGGTTTCTTTTTTATAGAAAAAAATGTTCAGCAAACTGTACTTGCAATAGGTAGAAGTATAAATATACCAAAGGTAAAATTAGAGGGATTAAAGAAATTTAATTATGGAATAATAAATAAATTTTCTTCTGAAAAATATACATATGCTATATCTAAATTATATGAAGAAGTATCAGAAGATATAAGAAAAGATATATATATTATTGATAGTTTGAAAAAGAAAGAAAACGCAGAAATTTTGATTGGTCATATAGAGGAAAACAGTCCAAAAGATGCTCTAATAATTACAATTAAATCTTCTAAAAATGATGAAAAGATAGAAAAACTTGGAGCTATAGTTAAAACACTTAGTATAGACACTCTAAGTGATAAAATAAAGTTCAGAAAATATTTAAATGAGCTTTTTAAAAGCAGAAAATATAATATGATTTCTATATATGGAATTATGAATAAAGTTATTAGAGAAAATAAAATATACATTGAAGATGAAAATATTGTTACTAGGTATTCAAGCTATTTACGCAAAAGTTAATTTATATATAAACACTTGTAATTAAAATAAATGTATGATATAATCTTAAATATTACAAGGAGGAGTGAATATGGGCTGGATAGATTGGGCTTTATCAATACTTACTGTAATAGTAGGAATAATAGTTATAATTGTTGTTATGAAACAAAACTCAAAATCAGGTCAGTCAGCTGTAACTGGTAATAATACTTTTTATGGTTCAAACCAAGGTAAAACTTTAGATGGAATGCTTTCTAAATGGACAGTTGTACTTTCATTAATATTTATAGTTTTATGTGTGCTAACAACTATTTCTATTATGCACTAAGGAGTAAAATGAGAAAGAATAAAAAATATTATAAGAGTAATAAAATAAGAAAGAATAACAATTTTAATTCTGATACTCTTAGTATAGAAAGTGAATATATAAAGAGGAAGGAGAAAATAACTTCCTTTTTTTTTAGTCATAAATCTATATGTGCATCAGTAAAAGAGCTTGCCTCTCTAATTTCTGTTCCTAAAAAAGATATTAACATTTTAAAACAAATATTAGAGGATTTAAAGAAAGAAGCAGTAATTACAAGAAATGATAATGGTAAATATTCTTTGGTAAATGAAAAAAATAGCTTTAAATGTACATTTGAATTAAAAGATGGTGGATTTGGTTTTGGCATAATACTAGAAAGTGATTTAGAAGATATATATATACCAAAAGAAAACACTCTAAATGCTTTAGATGGTGATACTATTTTGGTTATCTTGGAAAATACTAGAAAATATGGACATAAAAGAGAAAAAGTAGGAAGAGTAATTAAAATATTAGACAGAAAGAATAAATTTATTGTAGGAAAAATATATAGTGCTAGTAAAAATTACTTTGTAAAACCTATTTTACCATATATGCCTAGCGTATATATAAATAATAAAGAAGATGCTATAAATTTTGGTATAGATTCACTTGTAAAAGTTAATATCACGTCATACCCTAATAATAGTAAGGATAACTATAGAGGGAATATTGTAGAGTATGTATCATGCAGGGATGAAATAGACTCATATGTTAAGGCACTTTATTATTCATACGAATTAAATGAAAAAGAAGAGTTTAATGTAGATGTTATAAACGAGCTTAAATCTATTAAAGATAGAGTACTCAAGAAAGAATTATTAGGTAGAGAGAATAAAACAAGTGATAACGTATATACTATTGATTCTTATGATTCTAAAGATTTAGATGATGCAGTATGTGTTAAGAAAGTGGGAAAAGATGGCTTTTTACTTTCAGTTCACATTGCAGATGTTAGCCATTATGTAAAGCATGGTACTGCTATTGATAAAGAGGCTATAAAAAGAGCAACAAGTATATATGTGCCAGGTTCAGTAATACCAATGATTCCAAAAAAGCTTTCTAATGGTATATGTAGCTTAAATGAGGGAAAAGTAAGACTAACTTTAAGTGTGGACATGCATATAAATAAAGAAGGAGAGGTAACTAAGAGCAGGATATATAAATCATATATAAAGTCAAAGAAAAAGATGACATATGAAAAGGTATATAAGTGTATTACTAAATCTGACAAAAGGGTTTTAAATGAGTATAAAGATTATATAGATGATATTAATGTAATGGTAGAGCTTGCAAGTATTTTAAAGGAAAAAAGAAACAGTATGGGTAGTATAAATTTTGATATACCTGAAACCAAGATAGAGCTTAATAAAGACGGAAGTTTAAAAGATGTTCACCCATATGAAAAGAATATCTCAAATGATATAATAGAGGAATTTATGCTTATTACTAATATGACTGTTGCAGAAAAATTCAAGAAATTAGATGCACCTTTTATATATAGAACACATGAAAAACCAGATGAAGAAAAGCTAAAGAACCTTAATCTAATGCTTAGCCAGTATAATAAAAGAATTAATTTTAAAAAGGGTGTAACGCCTAAAGATATAGCAAATATACTTTCGAATTTTGAGACAGAGGAGGAAAAGGATGTTATATCAAATATAACATTAAGAGCTTTAAAGCTTGCAAAATATGATAATGAATGCTTAGGTCATTTTGGACTTGCTTTTAAGTATTACTGTCATTTTACATCACCTATTAGAAGATATCCAGACCTTTTTATACATAGGGTTATATCAGATTATCTATCAAATGGAATGAAGATAAATAATAATTGTAAAGAAAGATACTTAAAACAAGCAGAAAGCTATTCTGTAATATCATCTGAAATGGAAAGAGAAGCTTCAAAAATAGAAAGAGAATTTGACTCTATGTATACAGCAATTTTTATGAAAGAAAAAATAGGAGAGGAATGCTTTGGTGTTATATCTTCAGTTACTTCATTTGGATTTTTTGTTAAGCTTCCATCAACAGCGGAAGGATTAGTGCATATATCTAATTTAGATGGATATTATGAGTTTGATGAAGCAAGGTTTAGACTTATTGGAAGAAATGGAAGAGTATACAAAATTGGTGATAAAGTGAAAATAAAAGTAGATAGAGTTGATGTAAGACTTAAGCAAATTGATTTTGTACTTACTTAGAATAGGAGGAAATATATGAGCGAAAATGTTGAGAAAAAAAAGAAATTTTTTGATGGAATTATCCCTGAAATGAAATCATTTTATAAAAAAGAGTTAAAAACTAAACATATGTGGAATTTTGCTATAGCTATATTTTTATATTTTGCAATGATTATAACTGTTATGTTTGATCTATTTCCAATTGATGATATATTAACTGATTACATGAAAGACAAGCTTTCTAAGGATATATATTCTACTGATGTATATCTTGAAGAAGTAATGGTATATGCAGATCAAATAGCTTCAGAAATAGAGACTGCTCCTAAAGCCACTAGATTTGATGCTATAAAACAGCAACTTGCGCTTACTTTTGTAACGGTATTTGTTGGACTTACTCCATATGTACCAATATCTGTTTTAGTAACAGTAGCATATCCTATAATTACAGCAATTAACGTTTCTGGGCATAGCATTATTATTGCTATACTGATGACTCTTCTTGTTATAATTGAGATTTTTCTTGTAACTCTTGTTGTAGCTATTGGTATGTACTGGTGTAAAATGTCTACAAAACATTTTAGATATAATCAAAGCACATCACTTACATTTAATGATGTAAGACTTGAATTTAATGAAGCTATGAAGAAGACTGAAAAAGTAGAAGAGATAAAGAAAAAGATGGAAGAAAAGTATGAGAAGGTAAAATTACTTAATGAAAAGACAAATTATAAAGGAATATTTGTATTTACAATTTTGTGTGCAGTGCTTCTTACTGTGCTTACTTTGATAACAGGAGTTTAAAGTGTATGAGAATAAGGAATAATAAAAATGCAAGTGAAGAACTTAATTTATGTGATAGATATATAAAAAGCAAAGAAGAACTAAAAAATGTATTAAATAATAAAGAATCTAAGAAAATAAACTTAGAAATTGGTATGGGAAAGGGTGAGTTTATTATAAACTCAGCCTTTCAAAATAAAGATGAAATATTTATTGGAGTTGAGCTTTGCAAATCGGTATTAGCACTTGCTATAAAGAAGTTAAAGAGGTTTGAAAAAGAAAATAATATTACATTATCAAATGTGCATTTTATGTCTTTTGATGCAATAGAGCTTTTGGATTATTTTGAAGAAAAAAGTATAGATAAAATGTTTTTAAACTTTAGTGATCCTTGGCCTAAAAAAAGACATGAAAAAAGAAGACTTACATATAAGAGCTTTTTAGACTTATATAAAACTGTACTAAAAGATGGCTCATATCTTGAATTTAAAACAGATAATAGAGGGCTTTTTGAATATAGTCTAAAATCTATGAATAATTTTGGAATGACTTTTGAAGAAGTGTATTTAGACCTTCATAAAACAGAAGTTTATAACATAATGACGGAGTATGAAAGAAAATTTAGTGTAAATGGCCCTATTTATAAACTTGTATGTAAATTTTAGCAAAAAACTGCATATAATATTGACAAAGAACAGAAAATAGTTTAAAATGTTATATGTGGCTATTTGGTGGATATAGCTCATTCGGTTAGAGCGCCAGTTTGTGGCACTGGAGGTGCTGGGTTCGATCCCCAGTATCCACCCCATATAATATTTTGTATATTGGGCTGTCGCCAAGTGGTAAGGCATCAGACTTTGACTCTGACATTCGTAGGTTCGAATCCTGCCAGCCCAGCCAAAATTAAATCTAGCCTTGAGCTAGATTTTTATTTTTATAATTTAAATGCGGGATTAGTATAGTGGTAGAATAGAAGGCTTCCGATCTTTTGACGTGGGTTCGATTCCCACATCCCGCTCCATAATATGTTTTGACTTAATATTAAAAGTAATTGCTATTACAAAATGCATAAATTATTAAGAGTAGAAAAGGATTGTGAAAAAGTAGAATAGATAATTCAGATATATTACAATAAATATTTTTTGATAAATAAAGAAAGGATTGTATGATTATTTAAGTTATTAAATATATCATACAAGTTGATATTATGAAT
>CAZXLZ010000062.1:0-7359 GCA_964642045.1 uncultured Clostridiaceae bacterium | reverse complement strand
GCCGTGAAATACTTCGGGCAATAGCATCCCATACATGTAATGATATATATCAAAACATACTCTTTTAAAATTAACAGTTAGGCACTCTCTCACAAAGAACACTCTTTAAATTGATCATTCCATTTTTCTCAAGCAATAATAAAATATCACTGCTATATACAGTTCTTTGAAGGTAACTTCCTTCAGGTTTTATACTTTCAATCTCAGCTACTAAAGCTTTAACTATACCATTCCCAAATATAGCCTTTTGAATATTTTCTTCTGTTATAAGAGAAAGTACGAAAGTCTTTATAAAAGACTCATATGAGATATTTTCTTTAACTTGAGGCGAAAGAAGATTAGTTAGCTCATTAAATCTTGCATCAAAGTTTTCTTTCTGAGCGCTCAGCACTTGACACAAATGCTGTTTAATCCCTTTTTCATCTAAGATACTAGAAAAATCAATGTTTTCCATAAATTTTCCTCCTTAAATTTATTTTGGATTTATTTACTTTTTGGTACATTATGACACATTATACCATACTCCATATATATTTTCAACATTTTAGATATATAATGAGCAAATTAGATACTTCTTATTATTTTCATAGGTTATTGACTTTTTATGTAAAATATGATATAATAATAACTGTAATTTATAATATAGTTATCAAAATTCAGACTTATTGATAACTGTTATTCATGCGATTGTGTGATAAAAAGAAGAAATCATGCAAAGCACAATATTTTTACGCCATATGGCAGGAGGAATTATTTATGAGATTACTACAAGCATCTGTGGCATTAAGTATTATTGGGATGATAGCATCTGTTATTGCAATAGTCTTATCAATTTTACCCGGAAATAATATAAGCACTGATGAAAGTTTTAAGGAAATAATTCATGATCAGATTTCTGACCAGAGTTACTATGATGAACTGCTAGCAAAATCTGTCGAGCATACGGAATTCGAAGTTGGCGATACCAGGATTGCCGTGTTCGAATCAGACAACTACTCTGCGGAAACCAAGGAAGTTATTTTACAATTTCGTGTTCCTTCAACTATGGAATTTATAACTAAAGATTCATCATATGAGCCTTTAGTAGTCGGATTATCATCCGATTATACCCCTCATGAATTAAGCTCAGTTGAAGATTCATATGAAATCGAAGATTACAGGATTGTGCTAATACTTACTGATAGAAAGATTTCAGCCGTGCATTGATAACCAAAAATACTCACGCTCTAAAAGTGCGTGAGTATTTTTTTATCCATTTTTAAATATTTACAGGGTTTCTAGTAATGCTATAACTAACTTTACTAGAAGCTTTTTTCTCATATTCGTTTAAATTAGAATATATTTTATCTATTACTGCTTTAGATATTTTGGTTTTAATCATCATATTTATCCTATATTTATTATTTATTTTTTGAGTGAAAGGCACTTTAGGCGAAAATAACTTATATAGCCCATCAGAATTTTTAAAAATGTTATATAGTTTTTCAGATTCATATCTTAATGCATTATTATCCTTAGACACAAGGCTTATAACTATTAAATCTGCAAATGGTGGATATTCAAAAGCACGTCTAAAGTTTATCTCATTTTCATAAAAACCATTATAGTCATTTGTACATGCAAAATTTAATACAATATTTTCAGGGTCAGATGTTTCAATAACAGTTCTACCAGCTTTAGTTCCTCTCCCTGCTCTACCGTGATACTTGTGATATATTTGAATATGCTTTTTCAGAAGCTAGATAATCATTCATATTAAGCATAGAATCTGTTCCTAAAACACCAACTAAAGTTACATTTTCAATATCATGACCCTTACTTACCATCTGAGTTCCAACAAGAACATCTATTTTTTCTTTCTTAAACCTTTCCAGTATTTTACTATGTGAGTCCCTAGTTATAGTGGTATCCTTGTCCATTCTAATAACTGAAATATCATCTGATATTTCTCTTATTTTTTCTTCTATCTTTTCAGTACCAAATGTATTTTCTGATATGTTAGTACTATTACAATTAGGACACACATCTATTTTGTTTGTAACATAAGAGCAGTAATGACAGGTAAGTAAATTATTATTTTTATGATAAGTTAAAGTAACATCACAGTTAGGGCATTTAAATGGTGTTTTGCAGTCACGACAAGTGATATATGAACTATATCCTCTTCTATTTAAAAATACAATAGACTGCTCCCCATTTTCTTTATTTTTTAATATCTCCTGTTTTAGTCTGTCGCTTATTATAGTATTTTCTCTTCCTTTTAATGCCTCATTTTTCTTATCAACAATAATAATCTCTGGCATTTTAATATTAGACGGTCTTTTTGTCATTTCTATAAGTTCAATATCCCCATCTTTTGCTTTATAATATGTACTAATTTCAGGAGTTGCACTGCCAAAAAGCAAAACTGCATTGTTATTTTTACATATATATGCTGCAACCTCTTTAGTAGAATACTTAGGTGTCATCTGAGAATAATAACTTTGATCGTGCTCCTCATCTATAATTACCATACCTAAATTATGAGTAGGGGCAAATATAGCTGATCTTGCACCTATAACTATTTTGATATTACCTTCTTTTATCTTCCTATATTCCTCTTTTCTTTGAGAAATAGTCATCTTGCTATGAAGCATAGATACACAGTTTCCAAATCTTGATAAAAATCTTGTTATAGTTTGATGAGTAAGGGATATTTCAGGAACAAGAACTATTACTGTCTTTCCTTTTTCCAAAACATTTTCTATACACTGAAGATATACCTCAGTTTTTCCACTTCCAGTAACTCCAAAAAGCAGAATTTTTTTATTTTCCTCTCTTTCCACATAGCTATTTATTTTATCAATAGCAATTCTTTGCTCCTCTGTTGGAACTTTTTTATAGTCTCTATCTATTTCTTTTAAAAGTATATTTTCTTCATTAATTTCCACTTTCTCTACTAATATATAACCTTTATTTTCAAGATTATCTATGACTGATTTAGTTATATTTAGTCCTTCTAGTATATCTTTTAAAGTAACATATTCATTTTCTTCTAAAAATCTAAGTACAAGTATTTGTTTTGCACTTTTTATAACTTTTTCTTCTATATCATTTTCAATTTCATCTAATTCTTTTGCAAGCTTTACCACACTTTCAGTTTTACCCTCAAGTGATTTCTTCTTATCTATGTTATTTGTTCCGTGGTGGGAGCATAAGTTTTAGTACATCATATACATTACAAAAATACATATACGCCATCCACTTAGCAAGCTTTAGCTTACTTTCATCTATATATGACACTTCATCAAGAACTTCTTCAACATACTTTAATTTAAATTTTGATGTATACTTTTCATCTTGGATCTTTACTATTATTCCTTCTTCAAATTTATCTTTAGACATTCCAAAATTTACCTTGACTCTTTTTCCTATTTCTATTTTATCTATATCTTCATCTTTTACTAAGTAATCATACACCTTATTTAACTTTTTTACTGTAGTATTTATAAGAACACTTACTATCATATAATCCTCTTTTCCTCTATGCTTATTATAAAATTGCAAATCTTACTGAAGTATCTTTTAAAGAATTCTGACTATTATTTAACTTTCTAACAAGCCTTACTACACAATCTAAGTTATCAGTCACAATAAAATATTCATTGTTATAACTGTCAATTAATTTATATTTATTTTTTAAGCAATTACATCCACCACTGAAAGCTTTAATAGGGCAAAACCTGCTAGTCATAACAGTTATATAATTAAGTGCTAGCTCTACGTTTGTAATACTTAATATTTTTTCTATCTCGCTTTGTTCTATCTCTGGTGATAAGCATATCATATCTACTTTATAGTAATTTGCATATATGTATGCACTATATATGTTAGATACATTTAATGTGTAGTCTATAACTAAATTTAAATTATATTTTTCTTTTAAGTTTGTGCATTCATCTAAATATCCTATATTTCCAGTTAGTATGCCTTTTACTTGTTTATGTTTAACTAAACTTTCTAAGTTATCATCAATATACTTTTCTAAATTTTTCAAAATAATATTTGGGAGTAGTATATATATATCTTTATTAAAGCTATCTAAAATTTTCTCACCATTTTTCATTATATCAGAAATATTTATATATACCCTCTCTGCATTTTTTTCGTTATATTTTTCTATACTATTTTCATTATATTTATATATGTATAACGAATTACTACTTTTTCTATTTTCCTTATTTTCTTCTATTTTAGGATCAAAAAAGTCTACTTTTAAATCATGCCTTATAACTAGATTTTCTTTTAAAGTTTCTATTATATTTCTTCTTATATCATTTAAAATAGATTTAGGTACAAAAATATTATCATCTAAAGAAAGTTTTGTAATATTAAGGATAAAAAATTCATTTTCAGTCTTACTCATAGAATCTTCTATATCCTCTTTAGTAATAGCCTTATTTATAGCCTTTTTTGGAATATATTCATAACTTAAATTATATTTTTTATTATATACTTCATAAGACACATCTATATTAGAACAAATAGACATTCTTATATCTAAGTTTACATTTACTTTTCTTCTAATTTTAGATAAGAACTCTTCTGCCATATCTAGCTGCTTTTTTGATGATGTCTTATTTATCCTATCATTAATATTAGGTAAATTCTTAAAATCTCCTATATATACCGTATTTCCACGTTTTACATCTTTATTTAAAATGTTACCATTTTCATCTTTTATACAAGTAATAATGGTAGAGGCCTCGCTACTTTCTTCTGACTCTACTCCATCATGCATAGATATATCTTCATTTAGCTTTATTTTTATAAATTTACCTTTTCTATCTAGCACTCTGCCTAGATATAGTCCTGTATTTTTAGCAAGCTTATATGATATACTTTCCTTTGATAAAACTTTTTCAAAATATCCACTAGACTTTGACGACCTATTAAATATTTGAAGCATATCTTTTTCATCATCTTCACTTAAATTATTCTCATCTAACATTTTCCTATATTTACTTGTTACTATATGGACATATTCCTTTGTCTTACCTCTTCCTTCTATTTTTAAAGATGTAATTCCTAGATTTTTTAAAGCATTAACATAGTCTATTCCAAATATATCCTTTTTACTTAGAAGATGTCCTTCTGTTAAAAATTTATCATTTTCATATAAAGAATATTTAAGCCTACACGTTCCTCCACATTTGCCTCTATTTGCACTTCTTTTTCCTATCATATAGCTCATTAGACACTGCCCTGAATAACTAACGCATAAAGCTCCATGTATAAAAACTTCAAGTTCTATATCTATATTTTTAGCAATATATTCTATTTCATTTATAGTCATTTCACGTGCAAGTACTATACGTTTAAATCCCAATTCTTTTAAAAATTTAGCTTGTTTTAAATTATGAACAGTCATTTGAGTACTAGCATGAAGTGCAAGACCTGGCACATTATTTTTAATCACATATGCCATACCAATATCCTGAAGTATTACTGCATCAAGTCCATGATTATATAGATTTAAAGTAAGCTTAAGCGCCTCTTTAATTTCATCACTATTAAGAAGTGTATTTAAGGTAAGATACACTTTAACGTTATACATATGTGCATAATCTAAACACCAGATATATTCTTCTAAAGTAAAATTATTTGCCATTTGCCTAGCATTAAATTTATCAAGGCCCATATATACAGCATCTGCTCCAGACTGAACTGCTGCTATAAATGAATCTTTATCTCCTGCTGGTGATAATAGCTCTATCATTATTTTCACTTCCTTAAAGTTTTTAAATATTCCTTTTCTTCTTTACTTACCCTATATGAGTCACAAATTTTAGATATTAATTTATTATGTGTAAACTTATCTAGCTTACCTTTTGCAATAACGCTTTTAACCTTATCAGGGTAGTAAATATAACCATCTGTAAGAGTCCATGCTATAGCCATTTTTACGTAGTAATGCTCTGAGTTAATAGAAGTTAATTTTTCTATTACATAGTCTATACTGTCATCTTCAATATAATAGTCAAGAAGAGAGACTATATAAAATCTAAGGTAGAATTCTTTATCAGACTTTAGATATTTTTCTATATATTTTAGATATTCATCCCTATGTTTTTTTACACATTTTAATGTTGGTACAAAGCTATCACAAATAGCCCAATTTGTTATTTTTGGTACAAATTTATCAATGTTCTTTAGCTTTTCCTTAAAATCTTCTTTTCTTAAAGCAATTACAAAACCTTGAATCATAACTTCTTCTATATATTTTAAGTGGCTTTTAGATATTAATATAAAGCTTAGGGAGTTACCTTTTAAAATTTCTTTTGATATATTTCTTAGAACCGTAAGACTTATCCCCAAACCTATTTTTTCTTTATCATTATATATTTTTTCATTAAATTTTTTTAAAGATTCTTTTGAAAGATTAAGTAAATAATCTACAAATTCTATATAATCGTTTTCAGTCCAATTATTTTTAATTAAATCCATATTTTATATTCCTTTTGCTTTTTGCCTTACTATTTCATACATTGTAATTGCAGCTGATACTGATGCATTTAGTGAGTTTATATTTCCACTCATTGGTATTTTTATAATTTCATCACAATTTTCTCTAACAAGTCTTGATATACCATGACCTTCATTTCCAATAACTATGGCTATACTTCCATCTAATTTAGCAGTATATATATCCTTAGCTCCTTCCATATCTAGTCCATAAATCCAAAGCCCTTTTTCTTTTAAATATCTAATTGCTTCAGTAATATTTGTAACTCTTGCTACTTTTACATAGCTACATGCTCCTGCTGCAACCTTTTCTACAGTATCAGTAACTAGGCATGAATTTCTTTTTTGAATTATACAGCCATGAGCCCCTAGACAGTCAATAGTTCTAAGTATTGCACCTAAATTATGAGGGTCCTCTATCTTGTCTAGTATAACTAGAAATGGTTCTTCGTTTTTACTTTTGGCGATTTCTAACAAATCATCTAAACTTGAATACTCAAAATCAGTTATAGAGGCAACTACTCCCTGTGCATTTATCTTTTTATTTTCTTCCCTGCTTACCATACTATCTAACTTTTGTTTATCTGCAAATACAGTAACTATTTTTTTAACTTTAGCTATTTCTAATATTTCTTTTATATCTTTATTTCCTTTTTGCAGATATAACTTATTTATAGTTTTTCCTGAGACAAGTGCCTCTTTTACTGGATTTATACCATATATTAAACTCATAAAATTCTCCTTTTATATTTATATACATTATACATCAAAACGGACTTTAAGTAAATATAAAAGCAATACTTCTAGCATAATTCTATTACTTAACCAACTCTTAAGTTAAATCATTAATTTGTA
>CAZXLZ010000061.1:0-7588 GCA_964642045.1 uncultured Clostridiaceae bacterium | reverse complement strand
ATAGATACTTCTAGCATGACAGGAGAGTCTATTCCAAAAAAACTTAAGGTAAATGATGATGTATTAAGTGGTACAATAAATTTAGATGGTGTAATTGAAATTAAAGCAAGCTCACAGTTTGAGTCATCTACTGCAAGTAAAATAATTGAACTTATAGAAAAGTCAGAGGAAAGTAAAGCTAAGACTGAAAAATTTATAACAAGATTTTCAAAAGTATATACACCAATAGTAGTTGTTTTTGCAGCATTAATTGTTATAATTCCAACTGCTTTAGGATTAAACTTTAATGAATGGTTATATAAAGCACTAGAATTTTTAGTAATCTCATGTCCATGTGCACTCGTTATTTCTGTTCCACTTGGATTTTTTATGGGAATTGGTAGAGCTAGTAAAGAGGGAATAATAATAAAGGGAAGTAATGAACTTGATCATTTAAGTAAGATAAAGGCCATTGTTTTTGATAAAACTGGAACTCTTACTCATGGAAATTTTGAAGTGGATAAAATATGTCCTTCTAATAGTGTATCAAGTGATAAGCTTCTAGAAATTGCAGCATATGCTGAAAATTTCTCAAATCATTTGGTTGCTAAAGCTATTTTAAGGAAATTTGAAAATGTTATAGATGAAACAAAGATTAAAGATTATAAAGAAATAAGTGGAAATGGTGTTCAATGTTTGTTAGATGGTAAAAAAATATACGTAGGTAATGAAAAACTTTTAAAATATCATAATATAGAAGTAGAAAAGCATGAAAATGAAGTAGGTACTACCGTATATATAGGAAGAGAAAATGAATATCTAGGTCATATAATAATAAATGACATAATAAAAAAAGAGGCATATGATTTAGTTAATAATTTATCTAAAATTGGAATAAATAAAGTTGTAATGTTATCTGGTGATGATATAAAAATAGTTGAAAAAGTAGGTAAAAAGATAAATATAAATGAATATTATGCAAATTTACTTCCTCATGATAAAGCTGAAAAATTAAAAAGTATCAAAGATGAGTATTTTACTGCATTTGTTGGTGATGGTATAAACGATGCACCAGTAATTAAACTTTCTGATATTGGTATTGCTATGGGAGGTATTGGAAGTGATGTGGCAGTAGAAGCATCGGATATAGTTTTAATGAAAGATGATTTAAATAGCATTCCAAAAGCTATTAAAATATCTAAAAAAACAAAGAAAATTGTAAAATTTAACATAGTATTTGCAATACTATTTAAAATTACTATACTTATTTTTGCAAGCTTTGGTATAACTAAAATTTGGATGGCAGTATTTGCAGATGTAGGTGTAACAATTCTTTCTGTATTAAATACACTTAGAATTATGAAAGTAAAGATAAAATAATATATAGCAAGGTAACTACTATTTTAAGTTACCTTGCTAATTTTTATCATTACATATTTAACAAATATATAAATAGGTTTAGATATGTTGCAAATAAAGACCAAAGTAGATATGGAATTTGAAGAAGTCCTGATAATTTATCCTTTTTGTAGAAGCTAAATATCATTATGATAATTAATATATCTAGTAGAATAATCCATATGAATGAGAAAAATCTCCATTTAAGTACAAAGAAGAATATAGACCACATAGCATTTACAAATAACTGAATGTAATATATCAGTTTATTTTTTCCATCTATGATATTTTTAGATTCAAGTATTCCATATGAAATACCCATTAAAATGTATAATATAGTCCATACAATTGGAAATAGTATACCAGGCGGTGCAAGAAATGGTTTTTGTAAATATTCATAATCCATAAATTTAGATATAATAAACCCAACAATACCTCCAATAATTAATGGAATAAGTATAGATTTTGTATATGTTTTAAATTTTGACATAATGTCCTCCTTAATATTAGTTTATTATTATTTAGTTAAATATATACTAAAATATGTTTGTATGTGTAAAAAAAATCACAGTTAAAAATATTTTTAGATAATAATAATTGTTTTAGGACTATAATTAGATTTTTTACACTATTTTGAATAAAAATTTAAAATTATTTGACATAAAATTAAAAATATGATATAATCGTACTGCATTTTATGGTATATATCATGGCATATTTGCAAGGTAATTAATAAATTTAGAAGAAAGGAGAAATAACAAATGCAAAAAAGTGTGAATGGCTTAGTTTGGTTATCATACTGCAAGGAGGTAAAGTTATGTCTAAACGGCAAATAGAAAGACTTCTCATGCTTAATGTTCCAATAATCATCATAAATATTCTGATATTTTCAGAAGGTTTTTTTGGACTTAGTATGAATGGTACAACACTCGAGCAGTCTGTAATAATCACTGACTTAATCGTAAGCATTGGTCTTGCAATTTATGGTAATTACAGGATATTTTTTCATAATGTAAGTAAGACTCAAATTGATACTAAAACTCTAAAAAAATCAGGTGATTGGATCAACCTTTTAGAGAGCTATACAAATAATGAGAAAGCTTCAAAGTTTGTATTCCAAGCAATTGATCAAATAAGGGATTTAGATCAAAGAATCAAAATACTAAATTCAACCTTGACCCAGTATTTTTCAGCTGGCGAAATGACATTTAACGAGTTTTCATCAGCTATTGATAATGCGAGGGATATGGTTTATAAAAATATTGAAAAAACTGTAAATCGTATTAACTTCTTAAATAGCGGTGTAAACAGCAAAGCAGAAAATGAAAAACTGCAAAGTATGCAAAGCGAAATTTTAGATTATATAAAAGGATTAATTGATACTAACAGCGAAATTCTTCTTGAATTATATAATTTAAATTATGAGCTTTGTAAACTTGATTCAAGAGATGAAATTGAAAATTCAGATGTACTCAGCAATTTAAGAAAAGTAACCCAAAACGTTGAACTTTATAACTAATCAAAGAAAGGATGAATTGAAATGAAAAAAGGAATATTCGTAGTGCTTATAGTAGCGGTAATATTTGGTTTAGTCTTTGGAGGTATAACGCTTACCAAAAACTTAGGAAAAACCCAAAATGAGATTAACGAGGAAGAGGCAAGTACAAGACTTGAACGGCTTTGTAAAAAGATTACGTCGATTGAAGTGGAAGCAGAGGCGTCAAGTATTGATTTAAGTAGCATGTCCACTTTGGATGAATTGCCACCGATAGAAAAGTATCCGCTGACAGTGAATAACACAACAGATACATATATTGAGGTGTTTTCATCTCCTGAAAAAGCAGGAAAAGAAAAGGATGGCTGGCTAAACGAAGTAGCAAATAAGTTTAACAGCGAAAATTTTACAGTTGATGGCAAGGTTGTCTCAGTTGCTGTAAGGTCTATCTCATCAGGACTGGCAACAGATTATATTACTTCAGGTAAGTATGTACCAGAAGCATTCACACCCTCAAATTATTTTTGGGGTCAAATGCTTGTTGGTAATGGCGTTCAGGTAGAGCTTATCAATAAGAAAATGGTCGGAAATGTAGCCGGCGTTACAATTTCTAATAATAAATATAATGAACTCATGAGTAAGTACGGCTCAATTAATATGAAAACAATAGTTGAAGCTGTTGAGGCGGGAGAGATTATATTTGGTTATACAGATCCATTTTCAAGTACAGGTGGCTTAAATTCACTGCTCAATACATTGTATACATATGATGCAAATAATATATTAAGTGAAACTGCTATAGAAGGATTTAATAAATTCCAAAAGAACGTACCTTTTATTGCAAACACAACACTGCAGATGAGGGATGCAGCAGATTCTGGAGAGCTTGATGGATTTATTCTTGAGGCACAATTATATAACAATTCTCCGGATCTTCAAAGAGAGTATCAATTTATTCCGTTTGGTGCAAGGCACGATAACCCACTTTATGCAGTTGGAGAATTAAGTTCTACTAAAAAGCAGATTATATCTTTGTTTTCTGATTATTGTATGAAAAGTGAATCACAGGAACTTGCAACAAAGTATGGATTTAACCAAAATGACGACTATGTAAGCGAAATGCCTGATTTTACCAATGATGAGATTATTCAAGCACAAAAGATATACAAGAAAAACAAAGGTGCAGGCAAGCCAACAATGGCCGTGTTTATAAGTGATATATCTGGCAGTATGCAAGGAGAACGTATAGAAAATTTAAAAAAATCACTTATTAACTCTATACAGTATATAAACAATGATACATATATTGGAATGGTTTCATTCAATGAAAAGGTATATATTAATCTGCCAATAAAAAAATTTGACCTTACTCAGAAGTCACTTTTCAAGGGTGCAACGGAAAGCTTAAGTGCAAATGGCTCTACGGCTACATTTGATGGCATTGCTATTGCTTTAAATATGATAGTTGAAGCGATGAAAGAAAATCCTGATGTAACTCCGATGCTTTTTTTATTATCAGATGGCGAAAATAACAGGGGATGTAGCTTGAGTGATGTTGCTCCAATTCTTGACGCATATCATATACCAGTATATACTATTGGTTATGAAGTAAAGGATAGGTTCAAAGTAACACTTGAAAATATAGCTGCAATTAATGAAGCCACATTTATTGATACAGAGCCTGATGACATTGTATATAAGCTTAAGAGCTTGTTTAATTCTCAAATGTAATACAAAAATAATTACAAGAAAGGGTAAAAAAATGAGTTATTTAGAATCTAACCAATCATTAGCTGTAACGGAAAGCAATATATCTCAGGTGGAGGAAAGTACAAGTAGACAATTAGCCTTATCTGAAGAAGAAATGACAAAGCTTTCTACAGAAGTAAATTTTATGGTAGATGAAGTATTTGCTATAGATTTGTCTTCTGCTGAAAATCGCATTAAGATTGTTGATAAACTCGACAGCTTAGGTGAGGATGTTATAAAGCGTTCCACAAATGCTTGCTCGCTTCTTAAGATAAGTGTAAAAGATTTATCTAAGCTTGGAGATAAAGATGATTCACAGTCTGTCGTCATAAAAACAATGGCAGATCTAAACGAAGAGCTTAGAAGACTTGATCCATCAAAAATTAATTTTGATGAAAAAGGTTTGTTTGGCAGGGTTGCACGTTCAATAAGAAGGTATTTTGCTCAGTACGAAACTGCTGATAAAGTGATTCAAAATATAATAAAAACACTTGACAGTAGTAGGCGCCGGCTCGAAAATGATAACAAGACCCTCGAAATAAAGCAGGTAGATCTTAGAAATACAACAAAAGAGCTTGCAAAAATCGTACAGTACGTAATTTTCTTAAATGACTGTTTATCTGAAAGAATTGAACTTGAAAGAGCAAATCCTGATAAGGAAGAGCTTATTAAGTTTATTGAGTCAAACATTTCTTTTGTTATTCTTCAAAAAATTGAGGATCTTGAAAAGCAGATGCTTGTAAATCAGCAGGGATATATCGCTATAGAGATTATAAGACGTAACAATAGCGAACTTATGCGCAACGTAAGACGTGCATCAACTACCACAGTCTCTGCTCTTGAAACGGCCGTTATTGTAGCATCAGCATTGTACAATCAGAAGATTGTTTTAAAGCAGGTTAATGTAACAAATCAGCTTACTGATAATATGATAAAAAGCACATCAGAAATCTTAAGGACTCAGGGTGTTGAAATTCAAAGGCAATCTGTTAATTCGGGACCCTCAATCGAAACGCTTGAAGAAGCATTTAATATTGCCTTTTCAGCTTTCGATGAATTTGAAAGATTCAGGCTTGACGCTCTTCCTCTTATGAAAGAAAGAGTACAAAAGTTTGCTCAATTGTCGCAAATAGGTGAAGCTGAAATCAAAAAGATTGAAGCTACTAAAACCGTATAAAAATATAAAAATGTTGGGATAATATCCCAACATTTTTTTGTAATTTGAAAACCACGGGTTGGTCCTGTGGTTTTGACTTCGAGTGCTAAATTTTTACGAATAATTGTAAGGCACTTGACAATATATATATATAAGAATAAAATAGATATTGCTAAAAAATTAGAAAGGAAGAAAAATGTGAAAGAAGATAGCATTTTATATGAAGTAAAACAGCTAGAAAAAGTGATATTTAGAAATATAGTTTGCACCCAAAGTCTTGATAATAAACAAAATATTATACCACCAACTCAGATGCAAATCATGGCATATATGTTAAATAATGTAGATAAAGACATATATCAAAAAGATTTAGAAAGAGTGCTACATCTAAGAAGAGCAACGGTATCAGGAGTATTAAAGACTATGGAGAAAAATAACCTTATAGATAGGATAAAAAATGAGGATGATATAAGGGGAAAAAAGATTATACTAAATGATAAGGCAAAAAATATCTTTAAAGAAGGAAAAAAGAAAATAAAAGAGCTAGAAAAAATTGCAGTTAAGGATATTTCTAAAGAGGATATGAATATATTTTTAAATGTAATAAGTAAAATGAAATCAAATATTGAAGAAAGTGAGGAAATTAATGTTTAAATTACTAAGAAACTTAAGTAAGAAAGAGATAATCTTTGGCATTATAAGTATAATTTTAATAATATCTCAAGTATGGCTTGAACTTAAAATGCCAGATTACATGTCTGAGATAACTAAGCTGGTACAGTCAGAAGGAAGCAATATGAAGGATATTCTAATAAATGGAGGCTATATGATGCTTTGTGCACTTGGAAGCTTAGTGTCAGCTATATTTGTTGGATATCTACTTGCATGTGTATCATCTACATTTGCAGGGAAAATAAGAAAGAAAATTTTTGAGAAGGTTGAAAATATTTCTATGCACGAAGTAAAGAAATTTTCAACAAGTAGTTTAATTACTAGAACGACAAACGATGTGACACAAGTAGAAATGCTAGTTGCAATGGGATTTCAGCTTCTTATAAAATCCCCTATAACAGCAGTTTGGGCAATAATAAAAATTTTAGGCAAAGGATGGCAGTGGAGTATAGCTACAGCTATTGGAGTGTTAGTATTACTTTCAGTAGTAGCAGTGCTTATAGTTATAGTTATGCCAAGATTTAAAATAGTACAAAAATTGATAGATAGAGTAAACTCTGTTATTCGTGAGAATTTAACAGGAATAAGAGTGGTTAGAGCTTTTAATGCAGAAAAGTACCAAGAAAATAAATTTGAAAAAGTAAATACAGATTTAACTAATATGCAATTATTTAACCAAAAAGCTTTTGCTATAATGCAACCAATAATGTATCTTGTTATGCATACACTAACTCTTTCAATCTATTTTATAGGTGCTAAACTTATAGATGCATCAGTAATATCAGGAAAACAGATAGACTGTAAATTGGCTCTAGATTATGAACAATTTAATGGTATTGGACCAGAACAGATTAATCAAATTGCAATGGCGTTTATTCAAAAAGTAAAAGAATTAACAAAAAAACAAGTAATTATTTATAGTGATTTATATAATAGTGAGAGTACTTTTAGTACAGAACTTTCAAGTCAAGGAGAATTATGGATTGCATATTATGGAGACTATAGAAAGTTAGAAAATATTAATGCAAATTGGAATACTTTTATAGGGATTCAATATACTGACCAAGGCAATATTCCTGGCATAAAAGGATATGTAGATAGAGATTTGTTTTCAGAAGAAATTCTATTAGATGATAATT
>CAZXLZ010000060.1:0-7699 GCA_964642045.1 uncultured Clostridiaceae bacterium | reverse complement strand
CTATATCTTCAGATTTAGTAAGTACTAGATCTGCATTTTGAGATATATAAATAGAATCCATTTGTCTTGCACCAGTTGCTACTTTTGGAAAATTGTTTATTCTTTTTTCAAGGTCAAGCTTAAAGTTATCAGTTACATTCATATTTTTAAGTAGCTGAGTTATAAGACTATCATCTAGGTTTAACATTGATAAAAGTATATGTTCTGTTTGAAGTTCTTGGTTGTTATTCTTTATACATATGCTTTGAGCATTTTGCACTGTTTCTATAGATTTTTTTGTTAATTTTTCATAGTTCATTATTTTTCACTCCTTTTTATACATTAATATTACTTACGTATACTATTATACTTCCCAGAATATCAAAGTTCAATGAATTGTTATTAAAAATTAGCAGTCTAAATTGTAGAGTGCTAAAAAATCTATTTATATATGGAAAAAATGAGAGTGCTAAATTTTTATATATAGAAATAATGACTGGATAATTTTAATAAGTTGAAAATGAGATATAAAGTAAAAAAATATGTACATAATAAAATAGAAAGGACTAGTATTTAAGTAAAAGGGTAAGAATATGTCATATTGGAATGAGAAATTTACAAGAAAAAATAAACCAAATATTCTTGATAAAGATGAAAAAGTAGATGTATGTATTATTGGAGGTGGACTTACAGGTCTTACTACTGCGTATTATCTTTCAAAAAGTAATTTAAAAGTAGCTATATTAGAATCAAACGAAATATGCTCTGGCACAAGCGGTTCTACTACTGGTAAAATAACTAGTCAGCATGGTTTATTTTATAGTTATTTAATAAAATCCTATGGAATAGATTTTGCTAAAAAGTATTTTGAAGCAAATGAACTTGCAATTAGTAATATAGAAAAAATTACAAAAGATGAAAATATAGAATGTGATTTTGTAAGGCAGACATCTTGTGTATTTTGTGATAAAGAAAGTGAAAAAAAAGAGTTTGGAGAAGAAATGAATGCATTAAATAGACTTAAAGTTAATGCTATATACAAAGAAAAAGTAGATATCCCTATAAACAATTTTGGAGGTATTGAGTTTGAAAATCAGGCAATGTTTAATCCTGTAAAATATGCATATGGTTTATTAGATATACTGGAAAATAATGGCGTAAGAGTATATGAAAATAGTAAAGTTATAAAAATAAATAAAGAAAATGGGAATTATATAGTGTACACGAATAATCACTCTGTTAAATGTAAATATGTAGTAATAGCTACTCATTTCCCTATAAAAGATTTTCCTGGGATGTATTTTGCTAAGATGTATCAAGACATATCATATGTAATTGCTGTTAAAAGTGATAAGAAATATTTTGGAAAGTATTATATAAATAATAGCTCTCCATCAATTTCTATAAGGACTATAACTGATTATGGTAAAGATAATATTACTTTAATCGCAGGAAATGGTCATAGGGTAGGAAGAAATATAAATAAGGTGGATAGCTATAAATTTTTAGAGGATATAGCAAAGAAAATTTTCGGTAGTAATTTTACAGTTATAGATAAATGGAGTACTCAGGATTGTATAAGTATGGATAAAATTCCATATATAGGTAAGTTTTCTAGCTTAATGTCTAATATATATGTTGCAACTGGTTTTAATAAATGGGGTATGGCTTTGTCAAATGTAGCATCAAATATAATTAGTGATGATATTTTAGGAAAAGAAAATAAGTATAAAAATTTATTTACAGCAACTAGAATGGATGTTATAAAAAATATGAAAGCATATAGTGAACATATGAAAGAAACGGTATATTCAATAGCTATAAATAAGTTTAAAATACCTAAAGAATATTTAGATGATGTAAAAGAAGGAGAAGGTAAGATAATAAGTTATAAAAATAATAAAGTTGGAGTATATAAAGATGAAGATGGAAAATTTAATTTTATAAAACCAATATGTACTCATTTAAAATGTGAGCTTCAATTTAATAACATAGATAAAACATGGGACTGTCCTTGTCATGGTTCAAGATTTACAGTAGATGGGGAGGTTATTAATAATCCGGCAGTAATTAATCTTGATAATGATTTTAATAAATGATAATCTTTTATCTACACTTTGTTTATTTAATAAGTAATCAAGACGTCGATTATAGAATAGAGAAACTTGAAGTAAACATTCAAAAATATATGTATTTTAAGAAATACATCATAACCCTAAGGTCTAAGTTTGAGTCTACCCCAGCAACCAATTAGTTAATCGTTACAGCTATCTAAGTTGTAACGATTTTTTATATCATCCAATTGTTTAAAATGATTATAATGAAGACATAGAAAATGATGAATAAATAAAAGTAATTGGATTGTATTAAAAAAGACACAAATATTTTTTGCAAATTTGGTATAAATATATGTACAATAAATGTAAGAAAAAGTAGAATTTATTTCCCAGTAAGCACTGAATTTTGGAGACCAAAATTTTGCTTTGCTCAAATTCTGTTCAATTGAATGAAATCCCAATCCTTTTATGAAATGTAGCAATATGTAGAAAAATTTGTAAAGCAAATTTATTTGATTTTATTGAGAAAATAATGATTTTATGATATAATTATACACTATAATGGGTTTGGTTATTAAAATTTTAACAAAATTAGTTTAATATTTAGCTAAATTGATATTTTTATAGGAGGATTTATGAGTTCAATAGAATTAATAAAACAACAAATTAATTTTGATATTACAGATGACTTATTAATAGCCATATTATTTGAAATGAGTAGATATTATGATAAAAAGTTTACAAGCTTATTAAAAAACATTAAAAAAGAAAAAAATATTGTTTTTGATACTCCAACTAGAAAGAAATTAAGACTTAAATATTATTATGGGAACAATTACAAAAATTTTGATTTAAAATACAATATTGAACCATGTACATATAGTAATAAAAAAGATATTCAAAATGTAATAGAAGATGCTGTAAAAAGATTAAATACATATAATACTGAAAAAATTATTGAGTCTATGAAAAAAAGGTTTAATGATTTAACAAATGGAGTTGATAATAAAGAAAATATTCAAAATTGGCTTAAAATATATGAAGATAGAAGAAAACATAAGAAATTTTCAATGGCCTCGTTATTAGTTAATCAAGAAATATTTCAAGAAGTCAATTATAATGAAAATTATATTATAAATTATATAAATAAAATCTATGATTCATTGGAAAATTATAGATATTTAACTATAATAATTGAAAATGATTTATTTGATAAAAATGAGAAATGCGTTACATGGAAAATGATGTATAAAGCAGGTATATATGCAGAGAACTTTATGCAATATAAAGATAAATTTGTTCCATTAAAAAAAGAAAAACAAACGAAACAATTAGTAGAATTCTTAAAATCAAGAAATATTCAAAATGCGGAAGAATTAGCAATAGAGTTTTATGATAAAATTAGTTATGGGTTTAAATTTGAAGATTGTTATATAAGCAAAGATCAAAGTATTAAAATTATGATTTATAAAAAAATTGAGTTGGATAATACAAATGTCCCTTGTCCTTCTTGTAATACAATAATACAAAGAGGAAATTCATATCCTGAATTATTTTTAAGAAGTTGGGAATGTCAAAATCCTTCTTGCCCGGATAGAAGTAAATCTGGTAGAGGCAAAAGATTTGATGAATATGGAGTATATAGATATTTAAAATTAGTAGAAAATAAAAAGGAAAATAGAATTGACGAAAAGTTTTATCAAAAATGGAGAAGAGATATTTTTGATAGTGATTTGGACTGGAAGGAATTTATATTAAGAGAATATACATATGCTGGTGAAAATGTATTTGTTAAGAATTATAAAATTGAAAATCAATTAGATAGAAATATTATTTCTATAGACATAAGTAAAAATAGATTACCAGACAATGCAATTAATTCTTTTGAAAAACTTCCTATTTTTAAGTTGTTAAAAAATATAAAAATAGAAAATATCAATACAAATGATTCTGTGGAATTAAAAAAATCAATTGAAATATTAAACGAAAATTCAACACAATATATGGTAAAATTATTAGAAAATCAGATTGGGACAGCTATTACATCACCTCCATATTATAATGCTAGAGAATATTCTCAATGGAATAATTTAGTATTATATTTAATTGATATGATGATTAATAGTAAAAATATATATAATAAAATGGTAAAAAATTCATATTATTTATATAATATAGGGGATATTGTTTGTGAAGATAATGTATATGTTGAATCTAATATGTCAAAAAGGAGAATTCAATTAGGCTTTTTATCTTGCATGATATTTGAAATTTCTGGTTTTAATGTTATTGGTAATATAATATGGGATAAAGGAGAAGTACAATCTAAAAGAAATTCAACACAAAATATGTTTTCTGGATATGTAAAATGTATAAATTGCTATGAACATATTTTAGTTTTTAGAAAAGGCGAATATGAGAAAAACTATAATGATGTTGTAAAGATTACACCAGTAATAAAAATTAATTCTAAAGGCGAGAATTTATATAAGCATACAGCACCTTTCCCAACTGAAGTAGTTAATTTAGTAAAGCCATTCGTTCAGGAAAATTATTATATTTTAGATCCTTTTTTAGGAAGTGGAACTACATTAAAATGGTGCAAAGAAAATAATTTAAAGGGCGTAGGATTTGAATTAAATTCAGAATACTATAATTTGTGCTTAAATAATATTAATAATAATGAAATAAAACAAATATCATTATTTTGATAAAACTAATAAAAAGACTTTCATTTAAGTCTTTTTATTAGTTTTTGTCTTTTTATATAAATATTTTTTTCATTTTCAAAATATTCTTTTAATGAAAAATTTTGTTGCATCATATTTGAAAGATGAAATGACCAAAAGAGATTAGTTGGACGTGCAGGACTCAAAATGCATTTATGTTCTTCATCCCAATAATATTTCTCATTTAATACTGCTTCGTCGTGTGTTAGATCAATTCTATTTTCTCCGTTTTTTAGTATTAAAATCTCTAATACTAATTATATTAAGTTGTATAGGATCCAATAAATTATCACTTTCAGCTTGACAAGAAATATGCTTCTCACAATAATCCAGTAAATTTCCATTATATGAACTAGAATTATAAATGGATTCTTTTAAAGCTGATTTTATATTATCAAATACATCATCAAAAACTTTTTCACATATATTGTAAACCTTTAAATCTTCCTTAGTTATACTTTTATAAGCAAAATATAATAAAACTAGTGTTATATCTGTACTTACATTAGTATTAGCATATTCACAAGCGGGATTAAATAAAGTTAGTGATTGATTTTTGTGTGATTCAATTGTATCTTGTTGCCCTCCTTTTATTGAGAAGTATAAAAATCCGCTCCAAGTATCATTACCTGTTCCACCAGAACGATTTTGTTGTATCAAGTAGTCTTTATAATTATCTTTGTTTATAGTAATAGTATTATTTTTATATTTGACTTTTGTATTATTTAACAGTTGATTAAAACAAATTCTTTGAACAGAAGATGAAGAAGTTCCACCTTCAGAATGAATAGAGATAATTGAAGAGACATTATCATCACTACCCAACAATTCTTTTAGTTGTCTAAATGTTTTATTTGATTCGTTTCTTTTATCAAAAAAGTCGTTATTTAAAAATTCAACAACAACACCATTTTCAAAAGTATTTAATTGTTCTAATGTAATATTGTTATTTAAAATTGTTTTCCATGGTATTAAAACTCTTTTATTTCTTGCAGTCCTTTTTTGAAACAATTCAATAGGAACATAATATGAACCGACTTTTCCACAAACGTTAACAAGTTTAGTTTGAATATTATCCCCAAATCTTGAGATTAGTCTAATAGCATTATTTTTAATTATATTTTTATTCATTTTTCACCTCATAGTCAAAGAAATCTTTTAAAGAAATATTGAAACCATCACATATTTTCTGAATATTCTTTATAGATATATTTCTTTTACCTGATTCAATAGAGGAGTAATATGTTCTATCCATATTAATTTTTAATGCAAAATCTTCCTGACTTAAATTTAATTTATTTCGTAATTGTTTACATCTGCTTCCAAATTGATTTAAAACATCCATAATTAATAGCCCCCATTATTTCTTCATAAATAATTTTATACTTTAGTGCACTTTAAGGCAACGGACTATAAGTAACAAAAAAGAAAATTATATAATATTAAGATGTGATTTTCTGAATAAAGTTGAAAATGCTTACATAATGTTATAAAATGTAACAAATACAAAAGAAAAGCAGGGTATGAATGTATAAATACAGGATTATTTTGCTTTTTTTAATAAGGAGATTGAATTTTGAAAAAAGATTATGAAGCAGAAATAGCAGCAGATTATATTTAAGTCCACTGGGTACGAAAAATAGAGAAGCAAAAATATATAAATTAATGGAATTTATGACTAAAGATAGATTAGTTGAGTTAAAAGAGATTATAGAAAATGTTGCAAAAACAAATGTATAATTCCATTAAGAAAAAATACTAGTAAAAATGTGAAAAAATTATATCTACTTAATGATGATAACTTGCCTAATGAAAGTAGTAATTTAATAAATCAATGTTATATGACTATTAAAAATGTGCAGAAATTGATTAAAGGTGGTAGCTTAGTGGATTCAAACACTTTAATAAAATCTGCTTTTGAAAATTTAATTATGGGAATGATGATATATTTAGATTCTAATGTATATGAAGAATTTAAGAAACTAGGTTTGAAAGATAAAGAAAGGATCTATACTAAACAACCAAAACTTAGAAACTTATTTAAAGCTAAACTAAAAATAATAGATAAAGAAATGTTTGAAGATATAAGTAATAGACAAATTCAAAAAATGCAAAATGAGTACTATGATAAATTATGTTTATTTACACATAGCACTCTAATTGTAAATGAAATGGTAGAAGGAACCTTAAATAATGATGAAGATTTATTTTTGATAATAGCTAAGCAAAATATGTATTTTTTAGAAGTTTTGTTAAATTGTTGCTTAAAGTATATTACAAAAGATAGTAGTCATTTAATAAGATATGATTATATGTTTGTGGAATGGTACATTATTATATCTGATATTGATAGAAAAAAATATATAAAAGGATATTTAAGCAAGTATAGTGGATTATTGTATAAAGAAATAAATGAAGATTACTAAAAAAAGCAATAATGATATGAAACAACTTCAAGAAGAAATGAAAAAACTAGACAAGCTTATAAAAGAGAATACAATAGCTATCGTTGATTTTCTAGAAAGCTTTTTAGAATAAAGATGGAAAATAAAATGAAATTGAAGAAAGAAAAGTCGAGAATTAATCTCTCCTTTAACATTCATCAAAACATCCTATAGTTATTTGTGATTCATCAAAAAATCTGTTTCTAATTAATATAAATCAAATATTTCAATACTTATTTTTTATGATTTTTATTCATTATTTATAAAATGCATTTTTTTATTTTAAATTTGTTGAAATTATATCATAAGAAATAACTTTTGTCTTCTACTTTAGAGAGATTATAAGACCATTTTATTGTAAAAAAAAGTCATTTATGATAGAATACTATCAAATATTATAATTAGTAGGAGAAAGTATTATGGAAGAATTAAAGAAAGAAATAAAACAATTTAATGAAGAAAGAGATTGGGATAAATTTCACTCACCAGA
>CAZXLZ010000059.1:0-7745 GCA_964642045.1 uncultured Clostridiaceae bacterium | reverse complement strand
GGTCTTACATAGTTATACTTTATAGCAACATTTGCAAGTGAAATAACGCTATCAAGAACAGCCACTATATTTGCAGATGTTTGTACTCTTGCAACTTCACTTGCTACTTTATCTCTTACATCTACAAATAGATTATACTCTAAATCATTTAATTTTTCTTCTGCTGTCATTATCCTATCTTCAATCTTTTTTAATTCTTCTGTTATATATCTTTCACAGCCTGCTAAGGTTTGCTTTGTTATATATCTATCTTTTGGGACTTGAGATTTAAATGAATTTGTAACCTCTATATAATAGCCAAAAACTCTATTGTAACTGATTTTTAATTTTTGTATTCCTGTTAACTGTTTTTCTTTAGCTTCAAGCTCCATAAGCCAGTTTTGACCGTCTTTTGTCGCAGCTCTATATTCATCAACATCTAAATTATACCCAGCTTTAATAATACTTCCTTCTTTTATAGTCATTGGTGGATCATCTTCTATAGATTTTTCAAGTAAAGTATATATATCACTTAAAACATCTAAAGAATTATATAGTTCATATACATAAGAATCATTTGTTATATCAAATAGACTCTTTAAAAGTTCTTTTAACTTTGGAAGATTTGATATAGAATTTTTAAGTGTAATAAGCTCCCTTGGACCAGCCTGCCTAGACACTACTTTAGATATTATTCTTTCTATATCATATACATTTTTAATCTGAGATACTATTTCATCTTTTAGTATAAATTGTTTAGTAAATACATCTACTATAGAGAGTCTTTTTTCTATCTCTTCTTTTTCTAATAAAGGATTTTGAATCCAAGTTCTAAGCATTCTTCCACCCATAGCTGTAACAGTATCATCAAGCACCCAAAGAAGACTACCTTTTTTCGTCTTTTCTCTATTAGATTCAACAATCTCTAAATTTCTTCTAGTTTGCATATCAAGTTGCATATGTTTTTCTATTTCATATTTTTTTATACTACCAACTTGCTTAATTCCATCTTTCTGAGTTTCTAAAATATAATTTAGTAATAATATTAAGGCCCTTTCTTGAACATCTGATAGATTAGTAGATGATAAATATTTATCTGTTATATCACCCAAATCTAAATTATTATACTCAGATATATATGTATTAAATCTTTTCTTTATTTCCTCATTTATATCATTATTTACTAAAGATTTTTCTACTATAATTTCAGCAGGCATAACTCTTGCTACTTCATCTATAATTTTTACATCTATATTTTTATCTACTGTGCTAGATATATAAACTTCACCTGTTGATACATCTGCATAAGCAAAACAAGCTTTATCTTTTAATATGCTATAGCTTGCTAGATAATTATTCTCTTTCTCATTTAAAAGATTAGATTCAGTTATGGTTCCAGGTGTAATAATCTTAACTACATCTCTTTTTACAATTCCAGCTGCAAACTTTGGGTCTTCTACCTGCTCACATATAGCTATCTTATACCCTTTTTCTATAAGTTTAGGTATATATGTATTTATGCTATGATAAGGAATACCACACATAGGAGCCCTTTCTTCTAAACCACAATCTTTACCTGTTAAAGTAAGCTCTAAATCCCTACTTACATTTATTGCATCATCAAAAAACATCTCATAAAAGTCGCCTAATCTGAAAAATAATATACAATCATTATATTTATTTTTAACCTCTAAATATTGTTGCATCATTGGTGTTGGTATCATATTTTTACCTCTTCTTTAATTTTATACCAAATTATATCAAAAAAAAGCACGTTTTTCAAGCTAAATAATTGCACTATTTTTTAAGTGCAATTTATATATAGAATTTTGTATATACGTTTTTTTAAATTATATATTTGTATCTAATTATATACATAAATAATCTCAAAAATTGACATAACATAAAATCTATGATATAATACCTAACAAGCTATTTTATATAACTGTCATAAACTATAGACAGTAATAAATACGCAAAATATATTTTCTATTAAAGGAAGGAGATTTTTGTTATGGTGAACTATGGTTTTGTAAAGTGTGCCATTGCAACTTTGAGTAGCGGACTTTCTAATCCTCAAGAGGCCACGCAAAAAATAAAAAAATTAATTATGAAGGCTGATTTTAAGAATGTTAAGGTATTAATATTCCCTGAACTTTCTATGACGGGTTATACTTGTCAAGACTTTTTCGGATATTCACAACTTTTAGAATCGACGATGGAATGTTTAAAAGAACTTATTTCATTCTCTGAAATGTATGATGTTCTCTTTGTCGTTGGAGCACCATTAAACGTTTTTGATACTTTATATAACTGTGCCTTTGTTATTCATGGTGGAAAGCTCCATGGAATCGTACCTAAACAGTATCTTCCTAACTATGCAGAATTTTATGAAAAGCGCTGGTTTACAGCTTATACTGATACTTCTATAACATCTGTTAACTTATTTGGTGAAAATATACCTTTTGGTAACTTAATCTTTTCATCGCCTATAGGTTATAAGCTGGGAGTAGAAATCTGTGAGGACCTTTGGTCTGTTATTCCGCCCAGTTCTTATCTTGCACTGTCTGGTGCAAATATTATCGCAAATTTATCTTCGAGTAATGAATTAGCACACAAAGATGAGTATCGTCGGGAGCTGATTAAAACACAAAGTTCAAGAACTATCTCAGCATATCTCTATACTTCTACTGGCTTTTCTGAATCATCAAGCGATTTGGTATTTGGAGGTAGTGGCTATGCCTTTGAAAACGGCAAAAAATTGGCATCACTTAAACGTTTTCAAACTGAAGACCAAATTGAGATATTTGATGTCGATATTGACCTCTTGACAAATGAGAGAATAGCCAACAAGACATTTAGTGATAGCAAGAGAAACTTAAATAATAAGTCCTATAAAGAGATTTTTATTTCTCAGGTAGCTACCCACGATGAAAACTATGAGCTTGACCGAAGCATAAATAGCCATCCTTTCGTACCTACTTTGGACAACAATGCCAGAAGTAAAGTCTGCCAAGAAATTTTATCCATTCAATCAACTGGTCTAGCAAGAAGATTATATCAAATACATGGTAAAAAAGTTACAATTGGTATTTCTGGTGGTTTGGACTCAACTTTAGCATTACTTGTATGCTGTGAAGCTTTTAAGAAGCTAAATCTTGACTTTTCTGGAATTATCGGAATAACAATGCCTGGATTTGGCACAACAGACCGCACACATAATAACGCTGTTAAACTTTGTAAAAAGCTCGGTATTACATTATATGAAATTCCTATTACAGATGCATGTATTCAGCATTTCAAAGATATAAGCCATGATCCTGATATCCATGATATCACTTATGAAAATGCTCAGGCAAGGGAAAGAACACAAATCCTAATGGATATGGCAAATAAGCATGGGGCAATTGTAGTTGGAACAGGTGACTTATCTGAACTGGTACTGGGCTGGTGCACCTATAACGGCGACCACATGAGTATGTATGGGGTCAATTGCTCTATTCCAAAAACTCTTGTTAGGTATCTTATTGAATGGTATGCAACTACATGCTGCAAAAGGAAACCAGAGCTTAAGAACACATTACTTGATATTATAGATACTCCAATTAGCCCTGAACTGCTTCCGTCTGATGGCAAGGAAATCATTCAAAAAACAGAAAACACTGTTGGACCTTATGAGGTTATTGACTTCTTTATCTATAATTTCTTAAGAAGAAGATTTTCTCGTGACAAGATTTTATATTTGAGTAAAATCGCCTTTAAGGGAAAGTACACTCAGGATAAAATTTCCGAGGACTATAATAAATTTAGGACAAGATTCTTTAATAATCAATTTAAAAGGAATTGTCTCCCTGATGGTCCTAAAGTCGGAACAGTAAGCGTTTCTCCAAGAGGAGATTTAAGAATGCCATCTGATGTAGATTCTAGCAATTGGTAATACTTTTTAATCCTGATAATGTGCCATTTAAACAAATTATAATTCTTATAAGCTATTAATGTAAAAGCTAAATTTGGTAAATATAAATTGAGATGATATAAAAATATCATCTCAAATTTTTTCTATATAAAAACTGAGCATCAAAATAAATGTCCAGTTTTATATAACTAATCTAACAACTTGGAAGTTAAATTACCACATTCATGATTACCTAAATAATTAATAATTACTTGTTCTTTAAGTATTCCTTTGTCTTCTGCTTCCTTAAGACTGCTTTCAAAATCTAAATTTAGCTTTTTATATAACCTTCTAAAATCAATCTTCTTATCTTTAAGTTCAAGAAATTTAGCCTCCTCCCAATTCTTACAAAACTCCGAGTATTCAGGACCAATATAAAATACTAAGCGAACTGAATCATCAGTATATTTTACTATACTTGATATGAAGCTTTTTAAGTATTTTTCCTTTGCAGTTAAAGCTTCGTTAAGGCAAGAGTCTAATGAATTATAGCAATAATATACAGCCTCTTCATCTTCTTTTGAATGAGAAGAAAAGTTCTGCTCTTTCTCTAGCTGAAGATTTGCAAAACAGTTTAAGATTAAGGTCTTAATTTTTACCCTATATTCTTCCTCAAAGCTAGGCTCTCTTATTTTACTTACAATACTAGATGCAGAAGCAATCCAGCCATAGTCAGATTTACTATCTTCTAATATTCTCATATAAAACTGTCTTGCCGTCATATCATATACTTTACCATGCCTGCCTGAAACTTTATATTTTTTTATATTATCATCCAGACAAGCCTCGTTTAAGTTATTAGCTTTATCATTAGAGCACTCTTCCTTATCTTTAAAGCCAAATAATAGAATAACAATAGAAAAACTAATTAAAGCAATCCAAGATAACGATGCAAGTAAAGCTATCTGATGTGAAGATTCTTTTTGTTTTTGTGTATATTCCTCTAATGTCAAACTTTGATTTTTATATTCCTCGCTCTTATAATATTCATCATCACTTATAGCTACCCCTTTATCAATATAAACATAAAGTGCAGAAAAATAAATTAGTGACATAACAATATCAAATGATATTATAAAAATTTTAATAAACTTCCGTAACTTTTTTTTCATTCTTATATTCTCCTTTTCAGATTATTAATTGGACTACGAATAAGCTTATTATATTATATCACAAATACTATGAGTTATCTACTATTTAACGTACTTTCTTTTTAATTTTCATACTTATTCACACTTTAAACATTCAAGATAACGCTCATTTACATTTTTCCAGTTTACCACTTTTAGGAAGTTATCTATGTATTCGTCTCTTAAATTGTTATATTTAAGATAATAAGCATGTTCCCAAACATCTATAAGAAGAAGTGGACATAGATTCATTTCTAAAACAGTATCTTGGTTTTTGGTATTTACTATCTTAAGCATTTTATTTTTATCAAGTACAAGAAACGTATATCCTGATCCAAAATTATTCTTAGCATTCTTCTTGAAAATTTCAAAGAAATTATTAACAGAAGAGAAATTTTCTATTATGGCATCTTCAATCTCTAGTCTTTTATCTTCTTTATTATATGGCTCAATTAGCTTAAAATATAGATTATGGTTATATACTCCACCTGCATTATTCCTTACCTTCTCTCTTATTTTAGGATCTATAGAATATAGATTTCTAAGTATTGTTTCAAGGTCAAAGTTATGATATTGAGGATAATCTTTAAGTACATCATTCAAATTATCCACATAAGTTTTAAGATGTTTATCATGATGAAGGATCATAGTTTTTTCATCTATATGTGGTTCAAGAGCACTATAAGGATAAGTAAGTGGCTTTAAAGAAAAAGGATACTTTTCATTCATTTTAATTCACCTCCTATACCATACATAGTTAAAATATATAAAATTTATACATATCCCCTACTATTATTAAGTATTTCAAAACATGTTTTTATGTAAAAAGATTGAATTATCTGGCTATGAATAGTATAATATTATAGCATTAATCTGTTAAATAATTATCTAATTTTAATTATGTTTTAAAAGTATAAGTTACTTTGTTATCTCAAACATTTAACTACAAAATTTAAGGAGGAACTTCTAATGAGTATTGACTTGCACATGCACACAATTTATTCTGATGGAGAATATAGCCCATCAGAGATACTTGATATTTGCCATAAAAACAATGTTAACATTGTATCTATTACAGACCATAATAGCATAGAAGGTTCAAAAAATGCTATATTAGTTAATAAATACGATGATATCCTTGTAATTCCTGGCATAGAGTTTTCAGCTAAATACGAATTAAAGGGTGGTGGGCTTCATATATTAGGATATAACATGAATCTAAATAATGAAGATTTAAATAATGTCACAAAGACCATTCGGGACGAAAATAATGAGAGGATGCAAGCAATATTATATGCATTAAAGAAATATGAAGGTATTTCTTTTGCCAGTGCTGATATTGATGGAATTTTTTCTAAACCTGGTAATATTGGCAAACCTGAAGTTGCAAAGCTTTGCGTAAAATATGGATATTCAAAAACTGTTAGAGAAGCTTTCGATACAATTCTTATAAAGATAGATTCCCAAATTCCTGAGAGAAAATTTAAAATTGAACCCTATGATTGCATTGACATCATAAACTCTGCTAGTGGCATAGCAAGTCTTGCACATCCAATTACTCTTAAGAAAAATGAAAATGAGCTTATGAATTTTATTGGTGATCTCGCACATCATGGTCTTAAATCAGTGGAAGTATATCACAGCTTACAAGACCGAGAATTTTCATCTATGCTTCGTAAGATAACTAAACATTATGATATTTTATATAGCTGTGGAAGTGATTTTCATGGACCTAATGTATCACCTAATGTGCAGATTGGCAGTGGCAAAAATGACAATTTAAACTTACATTATGTAAGTATACTAAAAGAAATAATGAGGTAATTATTATGAAAAAAGTATCATTATATGTAAATAAAACAAAAGATGAAGCTTCATTTATAGCCTCAAAAGTAAAAGAAAGTTTAATAAAACATAACTACATCATAGATAATATAAATCCAGATATTGTTATTGGTTTTGGTGGAGATGGTACTTTAATACATTTCCTAAATTCCGTAAATTACTCGGCAGACTCTAAATATTTAGGTGTTAACTGTGGAACACTTGGTTTTATGCAAGATTTTGATGTATCAGACGCAGATGAATTTGTAAGGAAAATACCGACTTATATAGAAAAGAGATATAATTTTATCTCACTAAAAATACCAGAAATTCATACAAATATGGATTTTTTAGCCATCAACGATTTCTATATTGCAAGTAGCAATGACTCAGCTTTAAGAATGAAAGTATATATTGATGGAGAATTTTTAGAAAACTATATGGGCACTGGTATGCTCTTTGCAAGTACAGTTGGTTCAACTGCTAGGAATTTATCTTCAGTAGGTGCAATTTTATTTCCTGAAATTGAAACTTTGCAAATGACTCCTGGTGAAGCCACTTTTAATAAATCTGTAAAAATTCTTCCAAAAAGTATTTGTATGCCTAAAGATACAATTGTAAAATTAATACCTGAAGGGAAAATAAAAATATTATCTGATGGTATAAAAGTATTTGATAACAAAGCAAAAGAAATAGAAATTTCATATTCTGAAAAATATCTAACTAAACTTGTAGATAAAAATTTAAGTTTTACTTCAAGAATAAGGAATAAATTACTTTAAATACGTTAAGCCACCTATCCTGTACTGAACCCAAAAAGTTGGACAGTATAAATTAGGCTACTAAGTAGGAATGTT
>CAZXLZ010000058.1:0-7792 GCA_964642045.1 uncultured Clostridiaceae bacterium | reverse complement strand
GACCTCAAGGTATTCAAGGTTTAACTGGTAATATTGGTCCTACTGGACCTATTGGGCCTACTGGTGCTACTGGACCTACTGGACCTCAAGGTATTCAAGGTTTAACTGGTGATATCGGACCTACTGGGCCTACTGGACCTTCAGGAGATGCAGGTTTATCAGCATATGGTGGCAAATATTCAACTGCTGCTCAAGTTTTTACAACTACTACTGGAAATCCAACCGAAGTCGAACTTGCAAACGTTATGACAAGTGACAATGTTGGAACTGCTACACCAAATGCTATAACTATCAATGAAGCTGGAAACTATGAATTGATATACAACGTTCTAGCAGAAGTAGATAATGCTGGTAATTTAACAACTGCCATCAGAAATAATGGAACTAATATTCCAGGTACAGTACAATCACTAGAATTAACAGCAAATAGAAGTGTAAACTTTGGTGGAAACACTATTGTAACCTTAGCTGCTGGAGATACAATTGACGTAGCTTTAACTTCTACTGTAAACAATACAGATGGTACTGTAAATCTAGCTTCACTATCAGTAAAAAAGATTAATTAGACAATCTATAATTATATTTATATTTTAAATTACTACAAGGCAGCTTTTGCTGCCTTACATATTGGAGGTAAATATGAATAAAGCAGGATATAAAATATGTGTGTACGCAATAGCAAAAAATGAAGAAAAATTTGTAGATAGATGGGTAAATTCTATGAAAGAAGCAGACTACATCGTTGTACTGGATACTGGATCTACTGATAATACTGTTCAAAAGCTAAAAAAACATAAAATAACTAAAGTAAAAAGAAAAGTTTTTTCTCCATTTAGATTTGACATAGCTAGAAATGAATCATTAAAGCTTATTCCAAAAGATACAGATATATGCATATGTGTAGATTTAGATGAGGTATTTGAAGAAAATTGGCGTGAAAAATTAGAAAATGCATGGAGTGATGAAGCAAAAAGAGCAAGATATAAATACACTTGGAGTTTTAATGATGATGGTACAGAAGGTGTAGTATTCATGTCAGATAAAATTCACAAATATGGTGAATTTGTATGGACACATCCTGTTCATGAAGTTTTAAAATATATAAAAGATGAAAACTATATTACAGTAGATATTCCTAAGCTTTGGTTAAAGCACTATCCAGATAGCACTAAATCACGCTCGTCATATCTACCACTTTTAGAGATGTCGGTAAAAGAGGATCCTCTAGATGATCGTAATATGCACTACCTAGGTAGAGAATACATGTTTTACGGCATGTGGGATAAATGCATAGAAACTCTAAAGCATCATTTAAATATGCCTACTGCTACGTGGAAAGATGAAAGAGCTGCATCAATGAGATATATTGCCAGAGCTTATATAGCAAAAAATAATATTAATGAAGCTAAACACTTTTTATACAGAGCTATACTTGAAGCTCCACATTTAAGAGAAAGCTATATAGAGATAGCTGAAGTCCTATATTTAGAAAAAAACTGGTATGGATGCATATATTTTACAAACGAAGCTTTAAAAATAACTAATAGACTTGCATCATATATAACTGATCCTAAAGCTTGGGGAAGTTATCCTTATGATATGATGTCAATTGCATATTACAATATTGAAAAATATGATGAATCTATACTTTGCTGTAAGAAAGCCTTAGAAATATCAAAAGATGATACTAGAATAAAAAATAATTTAAAATATATAGAAAATATAAAGAGTACTTCGTAAAGAAGTGCTCTTTATATATACATTGATTATTTTGTGGCTATATATCAGTGCTTCTAGAAAAAGTAAACGAATCTCAGTCAATAAATTTCCAAATATCATCTCCATTTAAATCTTCAAGTGTAACATTAGAATTAAGCTTTACTAATGGATGGAACCCAGCGCCTGCTATATAAAATGCTCTATATATATCATTTGGAGAAAGTCTTACAGCAATTGTACAACTAAAATGACCAGATGATAATGAGGCAATATAATACGAATTAATCCAATTGTGTGGTGTAAAATACAACTTTTTAAGTTTTTGACTATATCTTAGCTTTGTTAAGCAAAATGAAAGCAAGAATCTTAATGATACTTGCCTTCACTTTGGATATTATATTTATTTTTCAAACCATATGTTTTCCATTCAATTTACTATATTCTTTAATATTTTTTACCTGAAGATTTGAAAGAGAAACAAAATGTATGCTTTTACTTAAATATTATTCTTGTTTTTCTAATTTCTTTTCCTTAGCCCTATTTGATGTTACTGTAGCTGCTACAATTAACATTACAAAGCTTCCAATTAAGAAAACATAATACACTATTCCAATTGGACTTGATGTTTTTACACCTTCAACATTTGCATAAAGTTTACCCTTTGCAAGATATGCTTTAACAGTTTTTCCTCTTGGATATTGTGAAACACTATGTGCATTTCCTAAATCGTATTCTTCACCATTATACTCTACTTTAACTTCATAGAAATTATATGTTGAACCTGTTTTTCTATTTTTTACTTGCTTAGTTGAAGTACTTAAAACTTTAACCTGTACTTCTTCATATTCTGGATTATAGTCTCTTAGCAAAAACCAAAATACTACAGCTAAGACTACGCATAGTGCAAAAACAATCCAAGATATTAGTACTTTATTTTTCATATTACTATCCCTTCCTTAAAAATATCTACAGTAATATATATATCATAAATTTTATAAATTATCAATAATTTATATATAAATTTAATCTTTACTATTTTTATAAGTTATAAATATATGTGATATTCCAAATATTACAGATGATATAATAAGTAATAATTTTTTTAAAGTTGCTGCACTAACAAGAAATATTAATATGGATAAAATACCCATTTATTGTTATATAAGCTATAACAATTATATAAAAAAATAAGAAAGAATACAAATGTATTCTTTCTTATTATCATTCTTTTTAGTTTCCTATTACATACGCATATTCTGTACACAATGTTTTAATGATATCACTTAAACTATATGTTTCATATAGTTTCATATGCTTTTCAAGTACTGAAAAATCAAAAGTACTATAGTTTTTAATAAATTTCATATTACCAGCAAAAAGACCTTCTTCACGATATAAAGCAAAATCATCCTCTTGATATGCTATACCACGAATTCCACTTAAATACAACGTGGCTAAAATTAGTTGTTGCTCATTAGATAATACTATTGACTCATCCATAAATTTATACCAACCTTTCTTAAGTATTTAACTTATTAAGATTATTTTCCTACACAGATACATATATTTTAGAACATTATTTTTTGTCTGGAAATTCAATAGAAAATCTAATTGAGCTAAGCATATTTTCTAAATCATTCCTATCATAATCTTCTCTAGCTATATGCTCATTTGTAAATATATACTTTTTATATTTTTTATTGCATATATCAGAAGCCCTTTTAATTACTTCTTTAGAATAATCTAATATTTTAGAAGGTATCTTACCAATTAAAACTGATTTAAAAAATGTTACATTTTCAAAAGCACAAATTGTACCAAATGGAGCGAAGAAAAATGTTAAATGTGCATAATCATTATACCCTTCATGTTTTTTTGTTATTTCTAAAAAACTCGGAATGAGGAATGAACTAATAAATCGCTTAGCTTCTTTTTCTAAATTATCTTCTCTTTCAGTCTGCTTTCCATCATCTATATAAGTTTTTGAAAAAACATATTTTCCAGTAGTTCTATTATTATATACATTAGTTTCTTCCAGTTTGAAGTCATAACAATTTATTTTTATATACTTATATAACCGTTCGACATTAATACAAACACCAGTATTATATTTTGAACAGCTATTACTAACGTTAGGGGAGTCTTCTAAATTTGAAGTTAAGTTATAGTTTATACCATAGGGAGTTGTATAAACTACCAAAGTAACTTTACACTCTTTATTGCCTATACTTTCGGCAAAAGCATCTAAAAGGCTAGGAACAAAAGCATCTAAAAATTCTATAGCTAATTCATCAAGAGCATTTGAACATTCTTTTAGTCTTTTTTCAGAATCAATCCTTAACTCATTCCGTGCTTTTATAAGTTCTTCTAGGGTATGTGCAGATAAAACCTTATCAGTCATTTTTATTTCCTCCTAAAAAAATTTTTTTAAAAACTAAATTAAACTGTGAAATTATTATAGCATATTATATATATCAAGTCAATTTTTACATAAAAATACAGTATAAAATCATATCTCACTTTTATTTAAAATATATATTTTAAATAATACACATTATGACAATCTATTTACTCAGATTCTGATACTTATTAACTTTATAATATTATTATTTCAAATAAACACTAGACTAGATAATCTAAAATAAAATACCTGATTCTATTAATCATATAATAATTATTTTATTTTCTTATTAATATAATTTTCTAGTATGTTAATTGTTTCTTCAACACCAACTTTTGATGTATCAATACATAAATCGTAATTATTCTTATCTCCCCAAGTATTATTAGTAAAATGCTTGTAATATTCGGCTCTTTGTTTATCTATCTTTCTTATTTTCTTTTCAGCACTATTCTCATTAAGCTCACCAAATTTAATTTTCCTATCAATTTTAAAATCCATATCAGATGAATAAATAAATACTTTTATAACATTTTCCTTATCTTTTAGAATATAATCTGAACATCTTCCTATTATAATTAAACTTTCATTACTGTTATACAAATCTTCTATTACTCTTGCTTGCTTTAAGAATAGATTGTCTTCTGCACTTATAGGAGATGGCTCTTCTTTTTCAGAAAACACATAATTAGTAGCAAAACTATACCAAAAACTAGATTTTTGTTTTTCATCTACTTCCTCTAAAGTTTTAATATCAATATTATAACTTTCAGATACTTTATATAAAAGTTCACTATCATAGCATTTTATATTAAATATCTCAGCAAGTTTTTCACCTATATATTTTCCGCCACTACCATACTCTCTACCTATTGATATAACAAAGTTACTACCTTTATTTTCTTTTTGTACTATATTACTATTTTCTAACGAGCTGTCATTTGCAAGTTTATTTATCTTTTTACACTCCATAGTTACAAATATAATTGTTACAATAAACGCACCAATATCTGAAACTATTCCTGCCCATAGCATTGTATATAAATTGCCACACAGACCTAATATACATACTCCAGGAACAAGTAATATAACATCTCTCATTAATGATAAAGTCATTGCTTTATATGGTTTATCAATTGATTGTAAATAGATACAACTTGATTTTTGTATACAGCATAAAAGTATACCACCTAAATAAATCCTAAATGCCAGACATGCATATTCTTTATAGAATTCTATATTATTTGCATGACCACCAAACATGCTTACTATAAATCCTGGTGCAAACTCAAATAAAAGCATTGATATCATACCAATTATAACATTAGCTATAATAATTAATTTATAAGTTTCTAGCACTCTTTTATACTTTTTAGCACCGTAATTAAAGCCAATTATAGGTTGACCTCCTACTGCTACACCTAAGTTAAATGCAAGAACTATAGCAAATATCTTAAATACAATTCCAAGTGCTCCTCCTGCATCTGTTGCATTTTCTCCTCCTATTGTTCCTACAACATTATTTGCTACAACTGTTATAATAGCAATAGATATTTGTGTGATAAAACTTGAAATACCAAGTTTCATAAGTTTTCCTAATACTTTCATATCTATTACAAATACTTCCTTACTTAAAGTCATAAGTTTAGGTTTTCTAAAATATAGCATGCAAAGCACTGCTGATACAAATTGTCCTGCTATTGTTGCAATTGCTGCCCCCTCGACACCTAAATTAAACCCTCTAATAAGAATTGGATCAAATATTAAGTTTATAATTGCACCTACTACTGTAGAAATCATTGAATATCCTGGAGCACCACTTGCACGGATAATAGATGCCATACTTGATGAAAACATATAAAAAGGTATACCACATAGTATTATTTTATAATACTGCTCTGTAAATAATTTGCATCTTTCATCATAACCATTTACTCCAAGAATGCTAAATATTGGTTTCATAAATATAAAACCAGCTATTACCAAAAGTATACTAAGTAATATTACTGCTATTATGGCATTTCCAACACTTTTATTACTTGTTTTTTCATCTTTAGCTCCAAGTGATATGCTAAATAATGTTGCACATCCATCACCAATAAGCTGAGCAAGTGCAAGAGCTACCACTGTAAATGGAAATACTAAAGTTGTTGCCATTATACCTGCTGTACCTGCTGAGCTATTTCCTATAAACACTTGATCAACAATGTTATATAGAGCACTTACAAGCATTGCAAGTACACACGGAACTGAAAATTTAACAAGCAATTTTTTTACTTTAGCTGTTGTTAAATAAAAATTTTCATTTGATTCATTCATGAATCTAATACCTCCTTAAACTAAAAAAGCACGAAAAAAAGCATAGAAACCAACACTCTTTGTCGGATTTCTACGCTTCTTCTAGCTGTCCTTGACTTAATTATTTTACAAAATTTTTAAAGTTTTGTCAAGAATGATTTTTTAAATTTTATATATTTTTTATTTTTTTAATTGAAACTATTTTCATATATATCCATAAAATATGATACAAATCTAGCCTGCTGTTGCTCTTCCTCAGTCCCTAAGCTTACTTGCCATCCATATATTTTATAACTCTTATAATTAAAATTGCTAAGAGGGAGCAAGTTAAACTCTTTTTGTATCAATTTTATACCACTACTATAATTTTTCTTAAGACTTTTTAGCGCCTTTTTTGGATCTTTAAAGACTGCATATCCATATTTATTTACACCAATATCAAAATCTATACTTAACTTTCCAAATTTATATATATCCACATTACCTTTTATATTTTTCTCACCATTTATATACATTTTGGTATATCTTAAATTATCATCAGTAATATATCCTCGTTTTACAAGAATAAATCTCGTACATATAACTATAGAAAAAATTACAATTATTATACATATTAACTTCAAAATTTTATATTTTTTATCCTTTAACTTTAAAGACTTAAGTATGCTAATTATATTTACCTCTGCCTGCTTTTCTATATCTTTTTTTTCTATATGTTCTCCTGCAAATAGTTCATTTAGTGTTATTCCTAAAATATCGCATAAAATCTGAATATTACTGTAGTCTGGAAGACTTATTCCTCTTTCCCATTTACTAATTGCATTAATACTTAAATTAAGTTTTTCAGCAAGCTCTCCTTGAGTTAAATTTTTATCCTTTCTACATGAAGAAATAAATTTTCCTATTTTTATCTGATCCATTTTAAATCTCCTTTCAATTCTGATAAAATAATAACAAATAATTTTATTAATTTACACATACTAAAGGTTTAATTAAAGTTATATACTATATTTTAACATAGAAAAAGCAAATCTACTATATGGTAGATTTGCCTAATTTGAAATTTATTTTTATATCTCACTTTTATATTTGTTACATTCTAAATAAATATTCAGAAAGTACATCATATACCTCATCTCTTTGAACAATTATGTTTTTCTCACGCATTTCATTAAATTCAGTGATATTAACAAATTTTATATCTTGTACTTCACTTTCTTGATATTTTATACTTTCTTTATCAAGTCCTACCTGTCTTAAAATGAAGAAATCATAAAATTGTCTTTCTATAAAATCATCAGAGAATATCTGCTCTTTTCTAAATGAATACATAAATCTAAATTCTTTTACTTCAACATTAAATCCTAAATTAAC
>CAZXLZ010000057.1:0-7985 GCA_964642045.1 uncultured Clostridiaceae bacterium | reverse complement strand
TAAATGAATACATAAATCTAAATTCTTTTACTTCAACATTAAATCCTAAATTAACGCTTACTTCTTCATTTATTTCACGTGTAGCTGACATAAGAGAATCTTGACCTGCAGATAAATGACCAGCTGCAGAAATATCCCACATATCAGCATTCTTTTCTTTATTATGGCTCCTTTGCTGAAGCAAAATTTCATTTTTTTCGTTTATTATAGCAACTACTATAGATCTATGCCATAATCCCTTTTTATGTACTTCATTCCTTGTTGCAATTTCTCCTGTTTTTATCCCATTTTCATCAAGTACATCAATTAATTCTTCTTTCATACTTAAATTCCTCACATTTCATATTATAAACATTATATATTATTTTTATATAACAATCAATAAAAAATCTTATTATTTTTACTATACTTTGCCATACTCTTTAATAATCTATAAAAACTACTTGTAAATTAAAAGTTATCCTATCTTTCTTTTTCTTCTTGAAACTATATTAGCTAAAACAATAAATACTACTGAAAATCCTATAATAATTATCATATTTGTTATTAAAGGCTTTAAAGTCTCAAAATTAATTATCTCCAAATTTTTGAGAGTCTCATTTGTTAGTATATAATAATATGTAGGTATTATATGAGCGATTTTAATTACGAAGTCAGGTAACCACTCCATTGGAACAAATGCACCACATAAGAAACTAGAGCCTAAGGCTACCACATTTACTATTCCATTTATAGCACCTTTATTTGTTACTAGATTTCCTATAAAGAAAGCCATAGTCGTTGCACAAATTGTTAATATAAGAGAGTTTACAATATATATTAAGCCATGACTACTTAGCATTATATCTCCAAGTAAAATATAACTTATAACAACGTAAAATATCCATAATATTAGAGAATAAGAGCAGTTTGATAGTAATAATATCATATTATGTTTTTTATAATTTGTACTACTTATAATTATTCTTTTTCTTATTTTTTCACATTGAAAACTATTTAGTATTGAGCTAATAACAAGTATTAGACAAGCAAGTATGCTATAGCTTGCAAAATTATAGTAATATGCAGCTTTTGATAACACGCTTGTATCCAGCTTTGAAGTAATTTCAGTTTCTATTTCACTAGACAAAGTTTCGTTTATCCTATTAATTAACTCATCTTCATCTTTAATAACTTTTTGATATATATTTGCTACTTTTATATATCTAGATAGTATCATCTCTTCAAATGCTGCTTGATAGTCCCCTGTACTTTTTATTTCTATCTCTGGATTTTTTCCATCTATAAAATCTTTACTAAAATTCTCTGGTATATAAATAACATAGTTTACCTCTCTATAAAATAAAGCATCATTTATTTTTTCTTCATCATTCTTAATATCAATAATGTTACTATTATTTGTTATATATTCTATAAGATTTTTAGTTATACCTCTTTCTCCGTCGTAATTTATAATTAATACATCTGGTTTACTTGCAATAAATCCCATATTATTCTCACTAGTTTGCATATTTGAAATGCCAAATAAAAGCAGTATTACCGTGTAAAGAATTACTATAAATTTATTCTTATTTAAAATTTTCCAAAACGTTTTAAATACTGTCATATTTCTGCCTCCTTAAGCTAATAAATGAAATGATTATAAGGATAAAAGCAAAAATAAGCAAACTTATGATATTAAACCAGTATCTATTTAATGTATCATAATAGTATAATGAATAAAATCCATCTGTTATCATACTTGCAGGATTAATCTTATTTATTAAAGGAACGTTCTTGTCAACAATATACTTCATAGTAATTCCCATCATTCCAGATAAATAGCACCCAAACATTGTAAATGCAATAAGTATTCCAGTCTTTGCATTTTCATTTATTTTAAATACGGCTCCAACAAATGTTCCTAAAGAAAGTCCTGTAAAACTTCCTATCACTCCAAGTAAAATAATTAGACCAGTATTATTTCCATAATCAACTTTTAAAACAAAAAGCGTAAACACAAATAACAAGGCAAGTCCTATAAGCTGCACTATGTAGCTTGCAAGCAGGCTACTTAAAATTATTGTACTTTTTTTAGTAGGCGAAACTGCTACTCTTTTTCCATTATTAGACATATTTGCTAGACTTTGATTTATTGATACCATACTTAATATTCCGCCATATAAACAAGTCATAGCAATTAAAGTATAAAATTCTATCATAGTATAGCTTAAATTATCATTTGAAATATTTTTTATATTTAAACTATCTTCTTTAGTAAGCTCTACTACATTATTATAAATTGCTTCATAATCAATATTGTAATTTCCAAGACTAATATTTCTTTCTATTTGGGTTTCTATTAAATTTTCTATCAAATCACTTGTCTTACTTATTTCTTCCGCTGTATACTTAAATATTGTTTCATCAATTCCATTTTTAGCGAAAACTAATACTGGTCCATTTTCTTCTAGCCTCATATATCCAATTATTTCACCACTACTAAGTAGTTCTCTCGCTTTTTCTTCTGATAAATACTTTATATTAAATAATCTATCAGGATTACTTTCGTCGCTTAGCTCATTAAATGCAGTTTTATATATTTCATTTTCTTCTAAATCTTCATTATCTACTATTGCTATATTTATTATATTAAGTTTTTCACTACTTTCTATATTTGAAAAAGCCATTTTAAAAAGAGTTCCCAGTATTATTGGAAAAGCAAATGTCCAAAATATCAACATTTTATTTTTAAATAGTATTTTTAAAGCATATTTTAAATTATGTATAAACATCTAATCACGAAGCTCCTTTCCAGTTAATTCTAGGAAAACATCATTAAGTGTAGGTCTTTCTGAATAAATCTTATTATAATTTATATTCTCTTTCTTTAGATAATCAATCATAGTTGTAAGATTATTCTTACCTTTTTTGTATGTAACAAGTAAAATATTATTACTATATGTTACTTCATTAACATTTTTTAATTCCTTGATCTCTTCTATGTATTTAGATTCTAAGCCATTTACTTCAACTGTTACTTTTTCTTCAATTTTAGCAAGTTCTTTAAGTTCATCGGTAGTACCTGTGGCAATTATTTTTCCCTTATCAAGTATAATTACTCTATCACATAACATTTCAACTTCTTCCATGTAATGTGTTGTATAAACAATAGTCGCCCCCTCATCTCTTAACTTTTTTATACCATCTAATATGTTATTTCTACTTTGAGGATCAACAGCAACTGTTGGTTCATCTAAGAATATAAGTTTTGGCTTATGTGCAATACCACAGGCAATATTTAGTCTTCTTAAAAGACCTCCTGATAACTTTTTAGGATAGAACTTTCTAAAATCATCTAAGCCTACCAGTTTTATGGCATCTTCAATGTACTTCTTTCTTATATTTTTATCTTTTATATATAATCCACAAAAATAGTCAATATTTTCATATACAGTAAGTTCATCAAATACTGATACTTCTTGAAATACAACACCTATTTGTGATTTTATATCGTATGCGTCTGGCTTCATTTCTTTTCCAAAAATTTTTATCGTTCCACTATTAAACTCAAGTAAAGATAAAATAGAACTTATAGTAGTAGATTTTCCACTTCCATTAGGTCCAAGCAGTCCAAGCAGTTCTCCTTTTTTCACATCAAAAGATAAATCATCTATTGCCTTTAACTCCTTGTAACTTTTTACCAAATTTCTTACTTCAATAATATTATCCATCACATTCTCCTTTTTGATTATAATAGTATTATTATATTATCAAAATAACTAAAAATCAATTTTTTTATTAAATATATTTTTTAGCTATGTATTTTATTTAAATATTACTTTTATTTAAAAAAAGCTATTTAGCAGATAGTATTTTAATAGCAAAAATCACCTACAATTTCTTGTAAGTGATTTTTATTATTAAAATTAGTTATTCCAAAACATAACTTTATCAGTTAGCAAACATTATTTACCTACCAAAGTAAATTTCAAATTTTACTTTGGAAATCTCCGCTTTTTCTACCTCAAGCGCCGTAATAATTTCATTGTTCTGACAGTACAGCTCAATCTGTTGCATAACAAGTGTATCAGCTTTTAAAGTGGGATATCTAACAGCCAAAGCCACGACATCTCCTCCATCTTCCTTAAACTCGGAATAAGTAGAATATTCCCAATCCTCATAATTTTGTACTAAGACTTCAACTTCACTTTCAATTTTGCTATTACGCTCCTCATAGATTGCTATCTTGTCATCAATAATATGAGCGTTTGCAAGTATTGAAATACCTGACAAAAAAGAAATAATATTGATAAAGAATGCTATAGCCAAAACAATTGACAAAATAAGATATACCCACATTTTACATTTATGTCTTTCCTCTTTATCTCTAGGACCGGTATGATATTCACTATGCTCATTAATCGCCTTCTTTATACAGATTATAGTAAGTACCAAAAATGCTAACATAAGACAAGTTGTCATTATTAACTCCTCCTATTAGTAAATTAATTCCTAAACTTCTTAATAATAGTAGACTACTATTGAATTTCGGTAACAGTTCGGCGGCAGTGCATTTGAAAAAATGTACTTCATATTCTTCATTTTTCTAATGTTTCTGAGCTCTCTTGCAATACTTTCCATAAGCTTTTCATACTCTTTAAGAAAATTTTTCCAAGAAAGTATGAAAATGTTCAAAGGAAACAGCCTAAAAATGATATCCATGCTCAAGTCCTCCTTATAGTTTTTACATCTTTAGAATTTTACTATTTCTTAATTTTCCATAATGATGAATTATAAATTAAGAAATTATCCTCAATTCTAAATTAGCTTAATGCTACATTATTATATCATAATTAACATAAAGTTGCAAGTGTTTCAAAATAAAAGCAAATAGTTTTAGTAACTACTTGCTTTATTTTATGTTATTGTTTTACATTTTGTATTAAGTAATTATATTTGCTTGCATGTCTTATTTCATCTGTCATAATCGACATAAGTAATGTATAACTACTTCCACTTGGCATTGTTCCCATTATTCTTCTATACCTAACAACTGCATCTAATTCTCCAAATAACGCTTTTTCTAATTGCTCTTTATAACTTAATTTAAGTTCTGAATTTGCAGGTTGTGCAGATAATGGTATCATTTGACCTGTGAAATTATAATATAATTCTCTAAGTATTTGGTTATGCTTTCTTTCATCATCTCTAATACTTACAATAATTTCTTTTTCTCTGTCTGTAGGTGCTTGTTTTATCAAATTATCATAAAATAGTTCATCTTCTCTTTCATCTCCTACAGATGTTCTTATTAGCTCAACTGCCTGATTAAGTGTTATAAGTTCTTCATTATACATATTTACTGGTTCATTAACTCTACACCCGTACTGATTAAAACCATCATATTGATTATACATATTATAATATGGATTCATTTTTCTTACCTCCCTGTAATTATACTATGTATAATATATATATATTGATATTAATTTTTTTCAAATTTAGCAGTTATACTACCATTACCTAAATTAGGTAGATTATCAATATGTCCTATTTTCGTATAACTATAACTTGTATTAAATGATTTATAGAATATAACTAAGCAGTTCTCTCCATAAAGCATTACATCCCCCTTTTCAATATATTTTGGATTTGATGGATTAGCTTGCAATGACTCATTCATATAAAAATATTTTTCATTTCCATTTAATTCATTCATATTAAATTCTTGGGGTAATATGCTTACAAAAGTCTTAGCTGTTTCATTGTCCTCAATATTTACATTATATTTCTTGCCATCTATAATTACATTTATGTTTTTAATTATTTCCATATCATTATCTACCTTGCTTTCATAATCTTCATTTACATTTTTATCTATATTTACAGAATTATAAACTTCTATACCTAGCAATTCTATAATTATACCTTGTTCATATCCCAAATCTTCATATAGCCTATGAACATTAGATATTTTATAAATTAGAGCTCTATATTCAACAGTTCCTCCATCTTTTAAATGGATAGGTATTGGAATTAACAAAACTAATAAAACTACAATTACTAATAATACTACTAATTTCTTTTTCATATACTAAGACTCCTAATACAATATTATATAATCTCAAAAAAGATTTATTTTACAATCTTTTTTGTAAATCATATTTTTATTTCTTTAATTCTTTGTAAATTATTACTACATAATACATCTAAATTGTTAAATATCTTTTCATCGCTCCAGTCCCACCACTTTAAGTTTTCTAAATATTCAATAAGTTCATCATCAAATCTTTTCTTTATTACTCTGCATGGATTTCCGAACTGCTATATGATACGGCTCAATATCACTTGCCACAACAGAATTTGCACCTATTATTGCACCATCTCCAATATGAACTCCTGGCATTACTGTTACATTTTGGCCTATCCATACATCATTTCCTATTATAGTATCACCTTTAAGTGGTAAATCTTCCATTTTTGGTGTAGTTTTTTCCCAACCATTACCCATTATATTAAAAGGATATGTAGTTATCCTATTCATACAATGATTAGCACCATTCATTACAAATTCTATTCCAGAAGCAATCTGACAAAACTTACCTATAATTAGTTTATCACCATTAAATTCATAGTGATGTGTAACATGCTGTTCAAACTTATCTGCTCCATTTTTATCATCATAATATGTATAATCTCCAACTATAATGTTAGGTCTTGTTATTACATTTTTTATAAAGCAAATTTCTTCAATATTTGGATTTGGAAACTTACTATTTTTATCTGGTCCAAACATATTTATTATACTCCTATCAATTACTTTTCAACTATATTATATTAATTCGTATTTTATATTATCTATTTATGTCCTCCTGATACTAACCTATATGTAATTTTTGATTATCTATCCATATAAAATTCATAATAATTTATTTATAATTTCATTCAGTTCTGGAATTTTATATATTCTGTGATACCCATCAAAGTGATTATAATATTTTAAATATATTCCTTCTGCATTTGTATCCTCTAAAAATCTAGTAAACTTTTCTATATTATTATCATCTTCATCAGAATATAAACAGTATTTTTTACTTGAAATATTTTTTATGTAGTCAAGAGAATCTTGTTTCAGATAAGCTTGTTTTTTTACCTCAACAATATAATCATTTCTTGTAGAAGGATATTCATAAATAGCCCCTGGAGCAACTGCAATATATGCTTTAGGTTCATAATTTAATTCTTTACAAAATTTAATAAAGTAAGCATTTCCTATTGAATGAGCAACAACAATAGAGTTACTATTAAGCTTGCCATTATTAATATAAAACTCTAATATCTCTTTAAACTTTTCATATTTTGATTCTGCTCTGATTGGAAATTCAGGCATTATAACATCTATTTCTTTTTCACCAAATTTTTCTTTAATATCTTGTCCCCACATTTTTAGTGTATCTCCATTAAGTGAATGCAACACAAAAATATTTGAAACATTTTGTTTTTTTGCAGTTTCTAACTCCAATATATCTAAGAATTCTTTATTCATAGCAGCAGCATGAAATCCATTTTTACTACAAACAGCTGCTCCTGCCATTTTGCATATAAATAAACCTGGCTCATAATCCCATGGTTTGTCACTTCTAAAAACTGCCCCATGAATTCTTCCACTTGCAACAAATGCCATAGAAACACATACTGAGCCAAAGTTTCTTCTATTAGAAGAATATTTTCTCATTCTTTGAATACATGGTAAATTGTTATTTCCATCTATTGCATATAAAGCATTTTTAATTGGAACTTCATTTACTTTAATAGGTTTATCATTTAGATAGGCTCCTGTTTCATCAGCATAATAGAATTCATTAATGCGTGGAAGACTAATTGCACTTGCTATAGTTTTACCATTTTTCACACAAGCAATTTGAATTCCCCAAAGAGGTAAATTATTTGAAAAATTAATTGTTCCATCTATAGGATCAATTATAAAGCAATTATCCGTTACC
>CAZXLZ010000056.1:0-8132 GCA_964642045.1 uncultured Clostridiaceae bacterium | reverse complement strand
TACTGTTGCAAGCATTGCAACTCCCTCTTCTGTAAAAGCCGTATGTCCTTTTCTTGAGCCACCTTTTGAAGTCGCAATTTGCGACTTCAAAAAATTATATTCTTTCTCACTTATTTTGAAACAAAATCTATCAGGAAATTTAAGACTATTTCTAGAAACAGCTTCATTTATTCTCTTTGTTTCTGTTTTATAAAGTATAGCCAAATCAGTATCTAACATAACTTGTTTGCCTCTAATTTCATATATCATATTTTCTACTGTAATATTTTCCTTTTCTATAACTTCATTCATTTTCTTAACCCCCACATATATTTTATATTATTTTTGTCATTTGCCTATACTTGTTTCCTAGTTTGAATTGCAAAGTACGTTTGTGCCAAAGCTACTACTTTCTTCCTTTTTCTTAACATTTCATCGCAATTTTGGACAAATATACACTTTATGACTATGTATAAGCATATTTTAATTATTATAAAATAAATTTTATAATGAGCAAAAAAAAATTCCGATATTTATTTTATACCGAAATCTTTTATTTTACATTAAAACATTATAATTATAGCAAGTAAAAAGCTATCTCAAAATCAATTTTGGTCCTAATAGTATACGATTGTTATAAAGACATGGGACATCTTTATTATATTTTCTAAGTTTACCTTTATATCTAAAATCTAAATTTTCTATTTCTTTGAAATCCTCAGGTTTTATAATTTCTGGCAAATCTACATCAATATTTGCTTTAAGTAACACATACTTTACAAATTCAGCACAGTAAAAGCTGAATTTTTTCCTTATTTTCTTATTTAAAGCTACAGCAAAAAGTCCAACATAGTTAAATTTATATCCTTTTCTAGTATTTATCATATATTGTATTATAAATTTCAAATCATTATATTGTTTATCTGTAACGTCAAGTGAATATATAGTTGCACTTGTATTTTTAAATCTTTTAAAAGTACCTCTATTTATTCCTTCATGAACAAGTCCACCTATAAACGGATTATATGCATTCAATCTACCAAAACTATACATTTCGTCTAAGTTTTGATCTAGTGCTATTGAAACATGTGAATACTCACATCTTGTATATCTTTTTATTATTGATGCCAGAACTGTTCCTGTATACGTTAAGACTATATATATCTTTTTCACCTTTCCACCTCTTAAAGCAAAAAAATTATATCACTTATATTATAATATATCAAGATTTTAATGTAATATTATATTTATTAGTATTTTTTATACTTTTTTCCATAATATATTCTCTATTGTAGCAAGATACATTAACTTTTTCACTCAAATATTTTTCTAAACTATTATTTTTTACTATATCTTCCTTATCTAATTTTTTTAATTTCTTAATATGATATTCTAGCTTTGAGGCAAGACTCCTATTTTCTGTGCTATATATACAAATTACTTCATCTGCTATATGATTAAGTGTATATTTTGCACATTTTTTATCTTTAGTAAAATGTTCATTTAGTCTTCTTTTTACATCTTTTGCTATACCTGTATAAATAGAATTATCTACACATCTAAGCATATAAATATAATACATATTTGTTCCCTCTTATATTATTTTTTCTTAAGCTTTGCTATAAAAAAGCCTTCATATTCCTCAGTTGGAAGAACGCATATTGTTCCTTTAATATTTGTCCTTAAAGTATCTATTCCATCTAAATTTATGTCTATAATTTCTACATTACCTTTACTAAGTGCATAATTTATAACATCTTCATTTTCTTCTTTTAATAAAGAACACGTAGAATAAACCAGCTCTGAACCTCTTTTCAAGAGCTTGATAGCTTTTGTTATGAGTTCTTTCTGAGTTTTAGATGATCTATCTATTAGCTCCTTAGTAATATTTTTATACGTATTTTCATCATTAAGTAGAATTGTACCTGTCCCTGAACATGGACTATCTAGTAATATCTTATCAAAAGACATAAATTCATCTAGCTTTCTTGCATCCTGAACAAGAACGCTTACTTTACCAGCTCCTTGTTTATCAAGATTATATTTTAACCTATCTGCTCTTATTTTATTTTTCTCACATGCTGTAATAAATGCTTTGGCACAGGATAAATTATACATTTGAGTAGTTTTAGAACCTGGAGCTGCAGCCATATCAAGTATATTTTCATTTTCATTTGGCATAATAAACAGCGCTGGTAGCATTGAAGAAAGGCTTTGAATATATATCTTTCCTTCTTTATATATATCAAGACTTCTTAAGTCTTTATCTCCCTCTTTTTCTATTATTATAGCATCTTTTATATTTTCACATCTTGTTATATTAAACCCATTTAACACAAGCTGTTTTTCTACTTCATCCAAGTTAGACTTTATGTTATTTACTCTAAGTGTAGTTTTTCTTTTTGAATTAAATCCTTTAATTATTTTTTTTGTATTATTTTCTTCATACTCTTTTTCTAACATATCGTATAAAAATTCGGGTATTTTTCTTTCCATATTTTCTCCTAACATATATATTTATTTTAATTTAAATTCTATACTTCCTTTTCCATTTTCACACTTTACTGTTGTCAGTGCTCCGTTTATTATCGGGATTGAAGGTGCTACATGACCTATATCAACATCATATATAACCGGAATATTTAGATTTTTAAATGTTGTAAATATAGCATCTTCAAATGATATTCCATACTCACTTTTATCTACTAAGCTCCTTCCAAAAATAATAGTTTTTGCATTTTCAAAATATCCCATTTCTTTATATTTTATCATTGTTAGTATTATTTTTTCACTAGAGAAATCATAGTTATCAAAATACCATATTATGCCATCTTCTTTGTATTTATCTATAAATTTCTTTGCACCATCGTATTTAGTTCCAATAATTAATTCTAATGTATCTATACATCCTCCTATTATTCTTCCACTTGCACATACGCTTTTATCAAATGATTTCCACTTAACAGTGCTATCTAAATTGAATCCAGAATCATATTCTTTATCTTCAGCTTTGTCTTTTTCATATTTATCTAAACTTTCTAAATATAGTTTTTCACCTTTCCATAGCTTAACATTATTTTCTAATGAACTGTGCCAATTTTTCATACCAAATGTTTTTATATTATATGAATAAATTGTTGCTATATCAAGATTAGTTGTTATAGAGTATAAAAGAGCTGTTGGATCAGAATATCCTTGTATCCATTTTATATTCTCTTTTATTACATTAAAGTCTAAGTATGGTAAAATCTCTAATAAAAAATCTCCTCCTGATGCACAAACTATCATATCTACCGACTTATCTTTATACAAACTTTCAAGCTGACTTTTTCTTTCTTCTATTGATGAACTTCTACCTAAATTACTTGTTCTTACATTTTTTGTCTCAACAGCTAAAAAACCTTTTTCTTCTAACTTTTTCTCAGCATTTTCTAATCTTTTTATCTTTTCTTCATCTTTTATTCCATCAGATACAGCTGTAATTCCTATCTTGTTTCCTTTTTCTAAAAACTTTGGATATATCATAAATTCTCCTTAAACATGATTACAGATATATTATATAAAAAGAAGCATAACTTTTCAATATTATGCTTCTTTATTAAACAAATTTTATATGAAAAAGGTGGCCATTTTAACGACCACCTTTTTCCTGGTTAGTTTGTGCTTTTGTCGCTGAGATTAAGAATCTCAGCCATTGCTTCCGAGCATTCTGTGGCAAAGACACCATTATATCCTGCCACAGCGAGTTTAAGCAGCTCCTCTTCTTCTTCATTGTTCCACTCATATCCCTGGTGCAAATAATTGCCCACTGACATGAGCTTTTTAAGAAGTATTCGCTCTGCCTTATCCATCATGTAATCTTCCTTAGCTACACGATGGAATGCAGCTCTGAAAAGCTTCCACATGGCGGTGCCCGTTCTGTCGGGGCATTTAGAATTGCTAAATCTCGCAGAATACATTATTGTATATGCCTCATAGCTCTTCTCCCGCTCATTACCTTTTTGTTCAGACACCAGCCCGAGGTAATCCATAAACTCAGCCATATTAGGCTCAGTTACTTCGGGATGTGCCTCGATCCACTTGGTTATTCCTTTGATCTTTTCTGTAACTACATTTGTCATACAGATTCCTCCTTGTTTTTACACATGTGATTTAGTTTTTTTATCAACATATAATATTATATCACATTATTTTAATTATGTCAACATAACATTTAGAAATAGTTTATATTATATAAAAAATATAAAATGCCAACTTTACAATTTGCAAAATCAGCATTTCATAAATATACTGTAACTTTGTTTCATTATGATACTTTTGATGCATTAGATGAAAAATCAAAGTTTTCTTTTTCAAAATTCTTACTGTGTTTATTATTATCCCAAAGATGCTTAATAATATTGGCATGCATATGAAAAATATTTTCTTTTTCATTAATCATTACAAGCAAACTTTCAAATTTTTCATTATCGTAATAATAGATAACATCTATAACATAATTAAGTGTGTTCATGTAATTTTTAGGTTCTCCCGTATTAAAATACTCATGTTCCCTCTCTTCACTTGGAGTAGCATAATGCCATTCTCCACACTTCATTAAATAACCACATCTTAAAATACGACCTTTTTTAATTTTAAGCCTCACACTGTGATTATCTGACTTACATTCAATAATAGTTGTTTGATTATTCATATTTGCCTCCAAAATTTCTTTAGCTTTTTTTATTATACAGTTATTACACTATAACTTAATAAAGATTATTGAAGTCTGATTTTATCACATATTGATTTGAATATCAAGATATATAGTGTAAATTTATAAAAAATATATAGCCTAGTTTTTTCTAGGCTACATTTTATCTATAAGATATGTAAGTAGGGATAAATATCTTACTATCTAGCATTCTATATTTTTTATTACAACGTAATTTTAACATATCATATTGACGAAAAAGTGTGTATTTTGTGATTGCTCGGTGAAAATATTTTTTTATTATATAGGTATTAAAACCAATTCATCTAGAAATTATATAAAATATTTGTTAAAATACATATTATGAAAAGATATAATGATTTAAGTAGTTATTTAAAAAATAAATTTGGTGAAAGAGTATTAAAAATATGTATTGATGGTGGTTTTACATGTCCTAATAGAGATGGAACTGTATCTTATGGAGGATGTATATTTTGTACTGAAAGAGGTTCTGGTGATCATTTAAGTAATAGTAATAATATATCTGATCAAGTAAGAAATTATTTTAATACATATAGGGCAAAAAGAGCAAATAAATTCATAGCATATTTTCAGAATTTTACTAACACTTATGATAAAATTGAAAATTTAAAGAAAAAATATGACTCTGCACTTATTGATGATAGAATTGTAGCACTTGCAATAGCAACAAGGCCAGATGCAATAAATGATGATATTGCAAAACTTATAAAAAGTTATTCTGATAAATATTATGTATTCGTTGAACTTGGACTTCAGACTTCTAATGATGATACAGCAAAGCTTATAAATAGAGGCTATGAAACTAAGAAATTTTCAGAAGCAGTAGATATTTTAAATAAGTATAATATAGATGTGGTAGTGCATATTATGGTTGGTCTTCCAAATGAGAGTAAAGAAAATGTTATAGAAACTGTAAATTTTTTAAATAAACATAAAATTCAAGGTATAAAAATTCATTCATGTTATGTAGTAAAAAATACTAAATTAGAAAACATGTATATGAGTGGTAAATATTCTCCTATAACCTTAGAAGAATATTTAGATTCTCTTTCATATATTTTAACACATATACCTAAAGATATTGTAATACATAGACTATCAGCTGATGCACCAAAAGATTTACTTGTCACTCCAAGTTGGAACATACATAAAAAATGGGTCATTAATGGTATTGATAACAAACTACAGGATGAAAATTTATATCAAGGTATGTATTACGACAAAGATAATAATTAATTTTATATATAATAAAATTTAACAGTTATATTATGAAATTATGTTTTTTCCTTGACTTTAACTAAAAAAAATTGTATAATTTAATGCGTATAAAATCTAAATTAGGTTAAGAGACCCCGGATACTTAAGCTAACTTATGATTTATGATATTTTTGGAGGAAATTATGAATAATACTACTCATAGTGTAAAATTAAGTGAAATTGAAAAAAAATGGTATGTTATTGATGCTGCAGAAAGACCTCTAGGTAGAGTTGCAACAGAAGTAGCAAGATTATTAAAAGGTAAACACAAACCTACTTATACAACAAATCTAGATTGTGGAGATTTTGTTATAGTTATAAACAGTGATAAAATTATACTTACTGGAAATAAATTAAAAGATAAAGTATACAGACATCATTCTGGTTATATTGGTAACATGACTGAAACTTCTGCTGAAGTTATGATGAAAAATCATTCTGATAGAGCTTTGGAATTAGCTGTAAAAGGAATGCTTCCAAAGAACTCACTTGGTAGAAGTATGATATCAAAATTAAAAGTATTTAAAGGTAGTGAGCATAATCATGAAGCTCAAAAGCCTGAAATATGGAATTATTAGGAGGAACTAAAATGGCAAAAAAAGAATATATTTATGCAACAGGTAAAAGAAAATCTTCTATAGCAAGAGTAAATATTATACCTGGTACTGGTAAAATAACTATAAACGGAAAAGATATAAATGAAGTTTATACATTAGAAACATTAAAAGCTATTGTTATGAAACCATTCAATGCTGCAAACATGATGGAAAAATATGATGTTGTAGCAACAGTTCATGGTGGTGGTTTCTCTGGTCAAGCAGGTGCAATATCTCACGGTATAGCAAAAGCTCTTTCAACTGTAGATTTAGAAACTCGCTCAGTACTTAAAAGAAATGGATTACTTACTAGAGATTCAAGAGTTAAAGAAAGAAGAAAATATGGTCTTAAAAAGGCTAGAAAGGCTCCTCAATTTAGTAAGAGATAAGAAATACAGAGAATAGCAAAACCTCAGAAGTGTAGAAACTTCCGAGGTTTTGCTTATATTTCTTAATTTTTTATTATTTAAAAAGTATCAGATAGGAAAAATTCAATTGCATTAATATGTTTTATTCCATTTCTTGAAAAATCCTCTTTGTCTAAAGAAATAACATATTTAGGATAATTATCATTTATACAATCATATGCTCCAAACTCTCTTTGTATAGTTTCTTCATTATTTAAGTATAGACATACTTGTATATACTTAAACTCTCTATTCTTTGTAGCAATAAAATCAACTTCACCTTTTCTTGTCTTTCCAACAAAAACTTCATAACCTTTAACAATTAACTCATTATATACTAAATTCTCTAAACATGTAGTAAAATTAATTTCTTTGTTATTCCTTTTTATTTTCTTAATTCCTAAATCAGACGCATAAAATTTATTCAATGTTTTTAGTACTTCTTTTCCATGTACATCATATCTATATACTCTATTAATCATAAATGTTGAACATAAAGCTTCAATATAATTATATAAAGTGCCTGTAGATATTTCTTTATACTCTTGTTTTAAATAATTTAAAACATTACCACTAGAAAACTCTCTTCCTTCTATTTCTAATATATATTGTAATATTTTATTAAAAGTGGTAATATCCTTTATATTCATCCTTTCAATAACATCTTTTAAAAGAATAGAATCATATACATCTGAAATATAATTTAATTTTGGATTTTCATCTTTAAAAGAAAATCTCTGCGGAAGGGTACCCCATTCAAATATAGCAAATAATAACTTTTCGTAATCATCTTTTTTAGTATTAGTAAGTTCTATTATTTCTTTAAAAGTTAAAGGATTCACTCTAAAACTTACATGTCTTCCTGATAAATCCGTTGATAATTCCATGAAAGTCATTTTGCTATTTGAACCAGTTATAAATATACTAAAATTATTAGTAACTCTTAAAGAATTTATTCCTTTTTCAAAATCATTTACTTTTTGAATTTCATCTAAAAATATATAATATGTATTTTTATCTTTTACAAAAGATTTTATATATTTATCTAAATGTTTGGCATCATTTATATCACTATAATCTAAAGATTCAAAATTTATATATATTATATGTTCATCATCTATTCCATTTTCTTTTAATTCATCCATTATTTGCGTTAAT
>CAZXLZ010000055.1:0-8314 GCA_964642045.1 uncultured Clostridiaceae bacterium | reverse complement strand
AATAAATAAAAATAGATAAAAATCTATAAATATTTATTATAAATAAGATTAAGAATAGCTAAATATCAGCATACTAATGCTAATATGATAACATATATAGTTCTTTTAGTCAATACTCCTTACCTCAATTTCACAAAATTTGTATTTTGCGCAATCTTTTATTCATAAAAAATAACCCATTTATTAACAACTCAATATGACTAAATAATACTACACTACTTTTATATTGTCAAGCTAATTTTTTAAATTTAGATAAAAATTTAAAATATATATTTTTGGGTTTTTCTATAATGCTTGACATTTCATAATTTTTTTCAAATATTTTTATTTTTTCTTTATATATTTTTTTATTATTATTAAAAGAATTTAATGACTTGTTTTCTTCTAAATATATTAATTGTCCCCAAAACATATCTTCACGCCTAGAATTATATATATACTTATTCCCCTTTAGAATTAACATTTTTTGTATAAGCCATAAATTCCAATTATGCTCCGTGTAATCTCCTTTATTGAAATAATCTCCAAATAACGAGGTGTCACCCTTATATAACAAGTTTCTTACTAAAGCTATACAATTTAGTATATATACTAAATCAAATGTGTCAAAATCAAAATTAACGCATTCCATACTTGCTCCTTTCTTGTAGTATTATGTAAACATTATATCACAAAGTACATTTTATGTCAAATATATGTCATATACTGCCGTCGAGTTTTGTCGAAATATGTCTAAAATATAAACGCTAATTGAGTATTTTTTTATTTCATTATATAGTAAAAGCGAGGTGATAATATGTATAGTACATATTTAAAATACGTAGCATTTATAATAATATATGCAATAATATGTTTTATATTATTTTTATGTGGACAAGGTTTATTAGCAATAATATTATTACTATTACTATTCCCAATAGGCCTATATATGAGAATAAAACTAAACTTAGAAAAAGAAAGAATGCAAAGAGAAAATCATGATAACCTAGAAGAAATAGTAAGAAACTCTAGAAATCAAGAAAATGCAGACAAATAAGTCTGTATTTTTTTGTAAAAATTAAACCTAAAATCCAATAATATTAGACCCTTAAATATAATCTAATATGACCCCACTTGTCAAAATTAGAATATTTGCAATATGCCATAATAATTATATTTGACATCTAATCGCCACTTGTAACTGGTAGTTCAAGGAGATATTAGAGCAAAAAATAAAGCTTTATTATAGAGCAAATAAATAGGGTCATATAATCTGTCAACCATTATTCTTTTTTGAGTATAATATATTATTCCAAATATGTCAAGAGACGCTTTGCTCCTACTCTTGACATATTTTAAATAATATATAGCTGCATTAATATGTCAAGGTTGACAGATTTATATTATCTGCCTGCCGTTGTAGAAAAGGAGTGATTTTGTATGTTTGGTAAATTAAATAAAATGATAAGTGATTTCGTAGAAAATAGAGAAAATTGGAGAGAATACAAAAGAGAAATAAATATATATAAAAGAGATTTGAAAAAGTTAAGACAATTAGAAATACTAGAGAAATTAGAACGCTTTGAAAGGAGGTGATTAAATTGTTAAAAAGACTAATATATTTATGGCATAAACATAAGACCAGAAAAAGATTGCATAAACAGTTTATGAACGTAAAAAAATGGGCTGAAAGAGATTTTGGGTAATCCTCAGTCCATGAGAGGGAGTTTCTCCCTCTCTTCTATTATAATACTTTATTGGGTATTTGTCAAATTTGGTGGCGATTGATGTCAAACTAATTATTATGGCATATTACAAATAAATTTATGTTATTTTGACAACCCCTTTTAATTTTTACTAATTAACCTGTATTGATTAAGTCATTTGGATTATCATGTGCTTGAGTTATAATCATAGGAAGTCTTGCAGATTTAGTATCTTGCTGACATGTGTTATATCTAGTATATGTTTTCTTAGTAATAAATTTAAAAGCAGGTCTTACACAATAATCTTTTGGTTTTAAATGTGGGTCTGTCCTCTTTTTATATAATTCATAAGTATTTATGTCAGGCCATACTTCATAATATTGAAAGTATGGTAATATATTAAGCTTAAATCTTTTATCTTTAATACTTATATCAAAAACACGTTTAAATAAAGTAGTCTTACAATATAAAAGTTTTCCACAATATCTACGTATTTGACTATCTATCTCCTCTGGTTGTTGAGTTATAAACCATATATCAAGATGTTGATGTCTGTGCATAGATAACTTATTTTTTAGTTTAGTTGATACTCCGTTTTTTACTAACTCTTTAAAATTTCTACTATCAAGACCAATTTGACTTTCGTCTATTATTAAGGTACTTTCTTCTGGAAAGTTGTAATCATAAAAATTGTATGGTAACTTGTTAGCACCAGCAATATAGTATGTGCTATATACGGGTAAGCCTTGCTTTATAAGTTTCAAAGCCATTGAAGTAGCAAGCATAGTTTTACCACTTCCAGTTGGACCAGAAAATACTGTTATGCTATAATTATATTTACTAGCAAAAAAGAAAAATTTAACTAATAAAATAGGTATTAAAAAATATAATATTTTAATCATAAAATAACACTCCTTAAAGTTAGAAAAAGGGCATCAAAGCCCTTTTTTTCTAACAAAATTATCTATTTCTTAACATTGGTAACATGTTAATAACAAATTTTACTACACCATAACCAATAGCTAGTCCTATTAAAGTTATAAATGTTTCACTTGCTACAACTGCTGATACAGTAGACACAACTGCTCCAGTTACTGCTGTTGCTCCACTTGTGATAGCCTCAATCATTACAATTCACCACCTTTTCAAATTTCAAAATATGTTACTAGTGATTTCTAACCATTGGTAACATATTAATAACAAACTTAACTATGCCGTAACCAACTGCTAGTCCTACTAAAGTTAAGAAAGTTGGAGAAGCTACAACACTAGATACGGTAGATACTACTGCGCTAGTAACTGCTGTTGCTCCGCCAGTTATAGAACTAATTAAAGTAGTTCCTGCTGCTGTTTCACCCATTTTAATCACCTCACTTTATATTTTATATCAACATTACTAATCATGTGGGAAAAGTAATGCAAATATCTTCAAACAAAATATAAAAAAGATAATTATAAAAAAGAATTTTAAAAAGTCATAAAATACAGGTGTTGAAAATCCACCAAATAAGCTATCTACAAAGTTATTAACTGGAAATGTTTCATTATATATACTAACCTCATTCATATAATCACCTCTTTTAAATTAAATATCTTTAAGTAATCTTAATGCTAAAAATATCATTAAAATCATAAGTATAAACATCATAATATAATCACTACTATAAAAATACATATATATCACCTCTATTTTTTAGTTTTATTTTGTACATCTTTTTCTTTCTTGTTATTTGAATCAATAAAATTATTAACAGTACGTTTTGCTCGACCATAAAAAATATCAATGCCAAAACCAAATATCTTGAAAAAGAAAAATAAAACTATAGAAAGTATAACTAATGATATAATAATACTAATAATATTAAATTTTAAAACTTGAGTTGCAGATATTGGAATAGGTATATAAATTTTACTAGAAATATACCTAAAACTGTCCCAAGCATATTGAACATAAATCATAAATTACCCCCTAATAAATTTTATAATAGTCAAAACTATTAATATCACTAATAATGAACCAAGTGGAACAGTAATCCATGCTGGCAAAAATCCAAATAAAATATATGATATAGTTTGAAAAACACTTTTAACACTATCAAACATAGATTTCAAGGAATTTATTCCATCATTTACATCAAAATTATCAAAATCGATACTATCCATATCTCCTATATCTCCAAATGCACCGTCATAATCTCCACCAGAAATATCAGGGTGAGTAGATGGGTTTCCAAAACCACCACTAGAACCATAATAAGTATATGTATAAGAATTATTAGATGTTGTTAAAGTATACATATATAATCTTTTATTATTTTTATCAGTAATATAAAAATAAAGTTTTTCAGGTCTATCAAAATTTTGTAATTCATAAATAGAACCTACGGGAATATATATAGCAGAATTATCTTTACTAGAATAATCAATTTAATCTATTAAATGAATTTTATCTGCTATTAATTTATCTTCAATACTCCAATATACTTTATAATCACTTTTTAAATTGTAGCATTTAATAGCTAAAACATGACAACCCTCTAAATTCTGATAATTAGAAAATTTTATATTAATAGGAATAAGCTGTTCTTTAGTATAAAATTTATCGTAATTAACTGATAAATAAGGCATACCCGTTGTTGTTGACCTTTCAAAATTTAAATTAGTAGTAAATGATTTCTGAGTTCCATTCAAATTATGTTTACAAATAAATACTATATCATCAATATTCTTTGATACTCTAAAATTATTAGTAATAATATGGTCTGCATTTTCTTCTAAAAAGTATTCAGTACCGTCAATAATGTAAGATAAAGTATATGGAAAAATAACATCAACAGGGACAGCTGTAACTTGATAATAATCTGGATATTCTTTGATATAAGTTGTTAAATGTGCCTCACCATCAAAATAAATAACATCATGAAAATTCCAATTGAAATAATAAACTTTTTCCTTTTGTAATTTCAAAGTAGTAGTATTATATATAGAATAATCAGAAAAAGCTCTATATGTAGTATCAATCGAAAAAGCAACGCATGTTGCTGTTGTAGAAACTTTATTTATATATACCCTACTTGTATGGTCTGGTCTAGCACTAAACTCATATCTAACAAAATTAGCCTGAGCCTGTATATTACTATCTTTATATATAAAAGGTTTTGAACTAAAATAAATAGTAAAATTTCTACGTGAATTTTCATTTTTATTTACTATATTATAACCATAAACAACATACTCAAAAATATCTTCGTTATAATATTCAGAACTAATTATCTCATCACAATTCTTTAAATACTCTTTTGCTAAATTAGCAACATGTGAAGCATTTGATAAATTTATTGAACTATTTGAGTTACTAACTTCGATATATTTATCTAAAGTATCAAAAGTATCTCCAGCAGCTCCATTTACTGTATTGATGTTCAAAAATAAAATTGAAAGTAGCAAAATAGTAGAAATTATAAATATTTTATTTTTCATCAATATCCCCCCTACTCATCATCGCTCTTTTTATTCTTTAAAAGATAAAAAGATAAAATTAAACCTGATATCATTCCTAATGTAATAAAAATTAAACTTCTCATAAAAACACCTACTTCAAATCATCAAAAAACTCTTTAATTTCTAGCAAAAATAGACTATTATCGAATATACTCATTTTTTGATGTATATTCAAATTCTTAGATTTTAATAATTCATTGTTATTTTCTAATAAAACTATAATTTTATCTGACATAATTTTTTTCTCCTTTTTAAAAATAAGTGAAAAATGATACTAATATCAAGTAAGTATCATTTTTCCAAATTCTAAATTTCTTCAACTAATTTAGAATTTTCAAAAAATGCCTTTAATTCTTCCTCAGAATTAAAACTTTTGATTTTACAAAAATCGTTCTCAAAATCAAAATCATTTTCAATGTTATAGCAGCTACCTTGAAATATTGTTTCAGCAAAATTAAGGGACTTGGAATGATAATATAAATGTTTACCAACATCTAAATTAGAATTAATTATATCTTTACTAATGTATTTAGTAACATAGTAAGAAACACCTTTATTATCATAAACATTTGCGAAACTACAATAGCCAAATTTATTTGTATAATCTGGCCAATCAAGGTAACCGTGTTCATTTATCTTTAGTATATCAAGTGGCAAGCCTTTAATAAGTCCGTGCATATGCCAATTTGTTTTATCTTTATGTAATTCAGGAATAATTAAATACTGTATATTATACCCATGTTGATAGTTATAATTTTGAAGCCACTTAGAAAAATCTTTGTAGAATACATCAAAATTAGACCTATCATATTTATTCGGATTAATAGTACCAGTAAAAAAGAAATTCCAATCATTACACATAGCAATTTCAAATATTTTAGAGCTAGCACGACTTAAATTATTGGCAAGTTTTTTTTCATTTGTATTATCAGTTGTTTTTTTATATTTCTTTTCATTATTATTATTTTTATATTTAATTAAAGCACATTTAAAATAATCATTACCTAGCTGCTTTATGACTAAATAATCACTCCTAGAACAGTTGAATAACTTTCTATATTTAGAATTCAAACAAAATATCCTAACTTAAAAAGATAGATATTTTACATTCTTTTTCATCAATTAAATAAGTTATTTCAACCCCATACATATTATTAATTTCAAACATATCGAATTTTTCTTTAGATATAAATATATTGTGAGTTTCCTCTGTTTCTGGAATAAAAAATACTAATTTATACAATTTTTTATTCTTGTCATTCTTAGAAACTAATTCTTTTTTAGAAAGAACTAAAATATTTTGATTTGATACAATTTTCAAAAAAACTCCCCCTTTTAGACATAAAAAAACAACTCATATGAGTTATTAAAAAGGGTGATTTAAACATATAAATATTTCGTTAGTCTTTGTATTTTGCGCAATCGTATTTCGATTTATATAGAGCTGTCTATTAGCTCTTACACATTTTCTCTTCTACCTTTTGGCTAAATAATACTACAATATTAAAATAATGTCAAGCTGTTTTGTTAAATAATGAATTAGATGAAAATTTAAAATATATATTTTTAGATTTTTCTTCTTGAATTTTAATTTCATATTTTTTAATTGATTTTAAATATTTTTTATAATTTTTACTAAATTTCTCTAAATTACAATCTTATATAAAATATATCGTTTAACCTCAAAACATATCTTCTCTATTAGAATAATATATCACCTCATTACCTTTTATTATTAACATCTTTTGTAATAACCATAAGTCCAGTTATGCTCTGTATACTCCGACTTGTTAAAATATCGTCCAAATATAGAGATATCTCCTTTGTATAGCAAGTTTCTTGTTAAAGCAATACAATTTAGTAATAATAAATCAAATTTATCTAAATCATAACTAATATATATTCCATTTTATTCTCTTCTTTTGATATATTATGTAAATATCATATCACAAATAATGTTTTATGTCAAATATCATACCTTTATTATATATATTAAAAACCATTAAATAAAATAAATTTTATTTGCAATATTGTACTTACCTCATGTTTTATCTTATAATATAATCTATTTAGATATAAAAAATAGAGCTAAACTTTCGTTTAACTCCTAAATTTTTATATTTTAATACATTGAAATTTCCACAATCTTAAATGTAGCATTTCTCATTGCTTCTATTTTGTCAGAAGTAATATAAGTAAAAGTTTCAAAATTTTGACTTTGGCCAGCGCCTAAATTATTTGCATACACATAATCATTATTTATTCTTGAGCCATCTTCATTAACAGCTTCAATTTGAATACTAAACGATTTTGTTTCAGAAGTTTTATTTGTAACTTTTACAACTAGTCTTGTATCTGTCATCCATTCTCCTTCTATTACTTCAAAATCTCCTAAAATAACATCAGCAGAGTTTTCTAATATTTCATCTGTCTTATTTCCAAATGCAGTATCTAAGTTATCACTTAATTCATCTAAAGCTTTTGACATACTTTGTTGCATATTAATAGATATTACAATTGCTAAAATACCTAATATTATTGATACTATGCTCTTTCCTTTACTAGATTTTTTAATTAATGCAATTATACCAAAAATTACCGCTAAAATTCCTAAAACAAATGCTACATTATTAATAATAGGTATAAAAGATAGACAAATACCAATTATGCCTAACACTAGTGCTGCCGTGGCAAAGCCACTTTTCTGTTTTTTTTCCATAAAACTAAACACCTCCCTTATAATATAAATTCATTATATTATAGAAATATCTTACTTCTTGTCGAAATTTGTCAAGTTTATTATTTTTTAGTCATTTCATAATTTTTCTTATTCTTTAAACTTATCTATTTTAAACCTATAAAATTGTATTTTTATACGGTTTATGATTAATTTACAATAATGGATTAAGTAATAAAATATATAAATTTCTCAATAAAATGATATTTTTGTCTAATTTGAAAATTCTAAATTTTCTTTATTCTTGACATTAACTATCTATTGATATAAAATATAACAAAAATTACTATGTAGGAGGTTAAATGAAAAAGTACGATATCCTTGTTGTAACTTATAACAGTGAAAAATATTTAAATAAATGCATTGATAGTATTGTTAAACAAACATATAA
>CAZXLZ010000054.1:0-8399 GCA_964642045.1 uncultured Clostridiaceae bacterium | reverse complement strand
AGTAAAAAGAAGAATAATGCTTGGAACTTATGTTTTAAGTAGTGGTTATTATGATGCATATTACAAAAAAGCACAAAAGGTAAGAACATTGATTATAGAAAACTTTAAACAAGCTTTTGAAAAATGTGATGTAATAGCACTTCCTACAGTTCCAAATACTGCATTTAAATTTGGAGAAAAAATGTCAAATCCAATTGATATGTACTTAGAAGATATATTTACAGTTCCAGCTAACATTGCAGGAATTCCAGGAATTTCAATCCCAGCAGGTTTTGATAAGGATAATATGCCTATTGGTCTTCAGCTTTTAGCAGGTGCTTTTGAAGAGGAAAAATTACTACATGTGGCGTATTCATTTGAACAAAATACTAAGTTTCATGAGATGAAACCTTAAATATTTAGGAGGACTAAAAAATATGGATATAGAAGAAAAAATAAAGGAATATGAGGTAGTTATAGGACTTGAAGTTCATGCTGAGCTTGCAACTAAAACTAAAATATATTGCACGTGTTCCACTGAATTTGGAGCAGATCCAAATACTCATTGCTGTCCAATATGCACTGGTATGCCAGGTGTGCTTCCTGTTCTTAATGAAAAAGTTGTTGAATATGCTGTAAAGATGGGAATGGCTACAAACTGCCATATTGCCAGATTTTCTAAGCAAGATAGAAAAAATTATTTCTATCCAGATCTACCTAAAGCATTCCAAACTTCACAATATGATTTGCCACTTTGCGAGCATGGGAATGTTGATATTGTAGTTGATGGAAATCATAAAACTATTGGTATAACAAGAATACATATAGAGGAAGACGCAGGAAAATTAATCCATGATGATTTTACAGGCTCTACTTTAGTAGATATGAATAGATGTGCAGTTCCTCTTATAGAGATAGTTTCAGAACCAGATATACGTTCTGCAAAAGAAGCGGTAGAGTATATGCAAACATTAAAAGGAATACTAGAATATTTGGAAATATGCGACTGTAAAATGCAAGAAGGATCTTTAAGATGCGACGTTAATCTATCAGTTAGAAAAAAAGGTGATACTAAATTTGGTACAAGAACAGAGACTAAGAATCTGAACTCATTCAGATCAATAGAAAGATCAATAGAATTTGAAATAAGAAGACAAGTAGAAGAACTTGAAAATGGTGGAGTAATTTATCAAGAGACAAGACGTTTTGATGATAATAAAGGTATTGGTTATGCTATGAGAACAAAAGAAGATGCACAGGATTATAGATATTTTGAAGAGCCAGACCTTGCTCCAATAGTTCTTTCAGAAGAATACTTAAAAGATATAGAAAATTCACTTCCAGAGATGCCACATGTAAGAAAAGAAAGATATATTAGTGAATTTGGCCTTTCTGAATACGATAGCACTCAAATTACAAATTCTAAGAAGATGTCAGATTATTTTGAAAAAACAGTTTCAATATGTAATAATCCTAAAGCTGTTGCAAACTGGATAATGTCAGATTTTTCTAAGATGATGAATGAAAATGAACTTGAAATTACTGAAACTAAGATAACAGAAGAAAATTTAGCATCATTAATTAATCTTATAGATACAAACGTAATATCTTCAGCAATAGCTAAAAAAGTATTTATAGAGATGTTTGAAACAGGAAAAATGGCAAAGGATATAGTAGAAGAAAAAGGACTAGTTCAAATTACAGACACAGCAGCAATTGAAGAAATAATTGTTAAAGTAGTTGAAAATAACACACAATCAGTAAATGACTACTTAGCTGGAAAAGATAAAGCTATAGGATTTTTGGTAGGTCAGATAATGAAAGAAACAAAAGGAAAAGCAAATCCTAAGATTGTAAATGAAATACTAATTAAAGTATTAAATTCCAAGAAATAGAAAAAGTTATGGGGGAAATAATATGGGAAATTTAAAAATATTTGGACATAAAAATCCAGATTTAGATTCACTAGCTTCAAGTATTGCATGTGCTACTCTTCTTAAAAATAGAGGAATAGAAGCTACTGCCTCAAGACTTGGTGAGCCTAATAAAGAAGCAAAATTTGTTCAAGATAAGTTCGGCATAGATTTTAACAAAATGCCAATTATATCAAGATTAGAAGATAAAGAAGAAGTTATCTTAGTAGATCATAATGAATTTACTCAAAGCGTAGATAATATAGAAAATGCTAAAATAAAAATGGTTATAGATCATCATAAAATAGATAATTTTAGAACATCTGATCCACTTGAATATATAGCAAAACCAGTTGGATGCACATGTACTATTTTATATAAAATGCTAAAAGAAGAAAATTATGATGTAAATTCTGACAATAACCTTTTAATTCTTCTTTTAAGTGCAATACTTTCAGATACTCTTTTGTTAAAGTCACCAACAACTACTAATGAAGATAAAGAAGCTGCACTAGAGTTATCATCAAAACTTAATATAAATATAGATGAATATGGAACTGACCTTTTAAAAGCTGGCGCTGATCTTTCAGATGTATCTGGTGATGGTTTAATAAAGATAGACTCTAAACTTTTTGATGCAAATGGTAAGAAGGTAGAGATAGCTCAAATAAATGCAGTAGATATGGAAAGCGTGCTTTCTAGACAAGAAGAAATAGAAGAAGCCATGAATAAAGTTATTGAAGAAAAGGGATTAGATTCATTTGTAGTTGCAGTAACTGATATTATAAATTGTAACTCTGAAATCATTGTACTTGGAGAAAGAAAAGATTTAGTAGAAAAAGCATTTAATACTAATTTAAAAAATAATAGAGCTTTCTTAGAAGGTGTAGTTTCAAGAAAGAAACAAATTGCACCAAATATTGTTGATGCTGCAAAGTAAGCTTGTATAGCAAAGAGGTGATTTTATGCCGTCTTTGGGAATACACATATATATTGCAGACAGAATTAGTAAGAAGCTTAATATAAACAGAGATGAGTTCATAATAGGTAATGTACTTCCAGATGTATTTATGGGATGGATAGTAGATAGTCCAAGCAAAAAGCTTACTTATGAAGAAACTCACCTTGGTGAAAAAACAAAGATTAATAACAATATGTACACTCTTCCAAACTATGAAAAATATACTGGAAAAGTTGTAGATACTTTAACTCTTGGGTACTACTGTCATATACTAACTGATTACTTTTTCAATAGATATACTTTTGAAAATAAATATGTAAAATCAGAAAAAGATGAGTATTTAGGATATAATTCTAATTTGGGATTTATAAAAAGCAGTAGTGATGATGCAAGAGAAGCTAAACAATTAGATTTTAAAATAATGGATAGCTTTCTTGTAAAATGGGTAGATTTAGATAGTATAAAAGTAGGTGAAGCTACTTTAAAGAAACTAAATAATCTCGGTTTTACCAATGAAGATATAATGAAGTCGTTAGAATTTATAAATAATCTAAAGTGTGATATATCTAGTTATACAAAAGATGATATGAAGATGTTTTCATATGATGAACTAAGGAATCTAGTTAATGAGTGTACTTTGTTCATCATAGATAAAGTAAAAGATATAAATATAAAAAGCTCTTATTAATTTTTTAATAGGAGCTTTTTATATTGAAATATTATAAGTATAAGAAAGGATATAAATTTTGTTATTAATCTTGAATTTAATGATAAATTATGATATAATGTTAACATAAATATTTGCAAAGAGTACAAAATAATTATTTTATAACGATTCAGGGGGTAAATATGAAACGGTTATTAGAAAAAATATTTGATTGGATTGAAGATTATGGTACAGTAACTATTAGTATATTTTTGGGCATCATTTATGGAGTGCTAGTATTTGTAGATGCTGCTTTTATACCTGTTAGTTCTTCAGATTATGAGATGCTTTATGCCAATTCCGAAGAACTTAATAGTCTTGAAAAGTTGTGTGAAATGGTGTCTGGAAATAAATGTTATATAATAAGTGAAAATAATTCAGAAACACTGAAAGTGGGTTTTGCAAATTTTAAATGCCGCTTGCTCGTAGAGTATAACAAAAATTTTGAACCCATTTCAGTATTTGAAGAAGAGTCACGTGGCCCCTGGTTACTTGCATTATTGCGTGGTATTATTTTGGGTTTCGAGATTTTTGTTATATCATATCTGATATTATTTGTGATAATATTAGTAATTAGTTCAGTTCATTTGAAGATATTAGAGAAAAGTTTAGGAAAGTAAAGAAAATTTAATAATTTAGTAAATAACTTAAATTTAAATTGGTAGTTACATTTTAGCTACCAATTTTTTATGTAAAAAAGTATTAGACTTCTTTATTTTATAAGATTATTTGTTTAATAAATATGCATTGATTATTTTATTTACCTTACATAACATTTTAAGTAGTACAAATGAAGCATTTGCTATAAGTAATTTAAAATATTACATATAAATTTACATAACTTGAAATTTGGATAAGATTTTGGTATAATATTATAGGTTTATTAATAACTGTACTCTTAACAATTATTAGGAAAGATTAATTATGAAAGGAAATATCTTTATGTTAAAGGAAAAATTCAGAGCTTTGTTTTCTAAGAAAGATTATGATGACAAAGGAAAGTATAAAATTAATGCTGATTATGTAAGATTCTATGCTAGGGAGGAGTGTTACCGGGAATTAATGGTATCATACCTGCCAATGTTACCACTTTTAGAGCATACTGTAAAGCTTGAAGAAGCTGATTATATCTTGTATATGCATATGTATGCAAGATGTGAAGAATATTCAGAATTTGTAGTAAGGCAGTTAAGGCAGATTTCTAAAATAAGAAAAGAAGGAGCAGAAATTATTGTCTTAGGAAAAGCAGCAAATGCAGAAAAACTTTTACATGGTGAAATTTCAAATATTACCTTTTGGGGCGATCATTTTACAGAAAAACTTGGAAAAAAGTTTGATATGCCTATTAAAGAGAAATATTTTGTCTATGATGATATAAAAAAGCAGCTTTGTGTTTGGCCTGTAAATGGATGTTTGCTTAAATGCAAATTTTGCAGAAGATGTTACATGGACATTAAATTTGAGAGTCTTAGTTTAGAAGAAATTAAGGCAAACCTTGATAAAGTAAAGGAAGCTTCTCCAGAACTCCTTCATACAATCAGTCTTAGGGCAGAAAATCTTACTGAATATGGTATTGACTTATATGGAAAACCAATGCTTCATAAGGTAATTGATTTAATTGATAGTTATGATGAAGTAAAGGAAATAAAAATTCCTATTGGTATATGCATTGGAGAAATTACAAAGGAAATTTTAGATTCCTTATGTAGGTCAAAGAAGTTCAAAAAAATTGCTATGAACATTGAGGCAGGTTCAGATAGGCTACTTAAACTTGTAGGTAAACCTCATACCTTAGAAAATGTAAGGTACATATTTAACAAAATACATGAGGAAAATCCTGATGTTTATATTTCAACAAATGTTATTCTTGGTCTGCCCACAGAGGATATTTACGATATTCTCGAGACAGCCAAGTTAATAGCAGATATTAGACCGAGTTATCTGCAAATTAATATGTTTGTATGTACGAAAGATCTGCCGCTTGCATCTTACCCTCAGGTCAGTGAATCTTGCGCAAAGTATCATTTAAAGCTACTTTTGAAATTTTTAAAAAGTCTAAAGCTTGATACACCACTTAATCTTTTGTGTATGTGCCGTGAGATTGAAAAAAATCCTAATTCCAGACATTATGTAAGAAAAATGTCAAAGCTAAATAGTATGAATGAGAAAAATGTAAGATATGGCTATCTTCCAAGATTTTTTATGCAAGAAGTTGTATTTAAAAATAATTCTTGTACTATTAGAAGATTATGATTTTTTATAATTACTAAATGTTAGTATACATTTATAGCAAAATTTTAGAAGCCCCTAGGATATTTTTCCTATAGGCTTCTTTTGTATATAAAAACTAATGTATAGTCAAATGCTATTAATCTGTAAATAGTGCTACTATAACGTATCCATATTTATCACTTTTGGTTACGCCAACACCTATTTTAGTATAATTAGTAGATAAAATATTTTTTTTATGTGATTCTGAATCCATCCACTTATCAACTGCTGCCTTCATTGAGGTATTACCTGCTATATTTTCTCCTGCATAGTTATATGTTAAACCGTAATTTTTTATCATTTCAAAAGGAGTACCAAGGGTAGGTGATGTGTGTAAAAAATAATTGTTTTTTACCATATCTTCAGATTTTAAAGTCGCTAGTCTATTTAGATCTGTATCATCTTGTAGCTCTTTTAAACCATTTTCTTTTCTTGCTTCATTTATATAATATATAACTAAATCTCTTTTGGATAAATTATTTGGATTATAGTCTACATTTTCATAACTTTGTTCTAAGAGACTTCTATCTATTAGACCAACTTTGCTTTCTTCAAATATAACTACATAAAAATTATCTATAACGCCAAATACGGTTACTATAGTACCTTTTTTTAATGATCCTACTTTCTTAAAACTAGATGATGGACCACATCTTACATTAACATTGCTTTTTGTCTCATATTCTTTTGGAGTCATACTTGTAAATGTTTTCCCTATATTTTTATCTGAAGTAATTGTTACATATTCTTTTGATAAGAAACCTACCTTATTATTATTTAACTGTACAATAAAGAAACTTCCTTGGTCACCTATTATTTTTACATCTGTTCCTTTCTTTACGGATTGTAAAACATTGACTGAATTAAGACTAGACTGATATCTTAAATTTACATTTGCTGTAGTAGTAGCGTATTTAGGTTTATATGTATTTACTTCAGCACCAAATACTCTTGATAACATTATTATAGAAAGTATAATTGTAAATATAGCCATTAGTCTTTTTTTTGTAATCATAAATTTCACCAAACTTTCTAAAAATATTATGTGCATTTAAAATTTAAATATTAATTAAATCACAATATGCATAAATTTGGTAAAAATAGCAAGAATATTTTTAGGTGATTAAAAATGGATTACATTGAAAGAGGTTCATATTTTAGAGGAAAACCACAAAATATTTATCCTTATTTATCAGAAGATATTTCAAAAAGCATTTGTATTATAGGCGGAGGAATTTCAGGACTTATAACTGCATATTACTTAGCAAAAGCAAAAAATGAAGTTGTATTAATAGAAAAAAATATTTTAGGTTATGGTGCATCTAGCTCTGATTTAGGTATTATAGATATAGATTTAAAAAAGTTAACCAAAAATAAAAGCGAAGATGAATCAAAGAAAATAAAAGAAATGTATGAAACGGCTAAAATAGAATTTTTTAAAATTGCAGAAAAAATAGGTTATACTAATTTTGATAATGCTGAAAAGGTAATATATACTAATAAAATTATGCAAAAAGGTAATGTACAAAAAGAAGTAAATAAAAATTGTCAAAATGGTTTTTTGTGTAATATAGAAAGTAGTATTAGTTATTTAAATACTAATACTAATATTGTTTTTGAAGATACGGCTCTATGTATTAATCCTTTTGAATTTATTGGTAAGCTTGCAAAATACCTAACTGATAACTTGAATGTAAAAATATATGAAAATACAGAGATTGTAGATATTGAACCTACATATGATAATGTTATATGTACAACAAATAATTTATTTAAAGTATATTCTGATAAATTAATATTTTGTGTAGGTACAGACTTTTTAAAATATGAAGATAATCTGAATCTTGATTTATATGAAAACTATGTTGTTGTAACTAAAAGTGTAGATGAATTTATGGGTAAAAAGAGTGTTATATCTAGTTTAAATGATGAGGATATAACATTTAGAATATTAGATGATGGAAAGATTATTGCACAAGGTGAAAAAGTAAAATACACAATGAAATTTGCAGATGAATCATACAAAAAATTGGTAGAAAAAGAAAAATTTACAAAGCTTATAGTACTTTTAAACAAGATTCTAGATGCAGAAAATTATATAGATAGCCTTACAGCCTATTCATATATATGTGGTAAAACATTAGACTCTATGCCATATATTGATGAACTTGAGTGTATGAATAACTGTTTTGTTAATGTATCTTTTGGAGAAAATACGGTATTATCAAGTATACTTGGAGGACAAATGTTAACAAATGCTGTTAAAGGATTATTTAAAAAAGAGATGAGATTTTTTAGAATAAATAGAGGAAATTGTAATTAAATTAAAGTAACTAAATATAATGTATCATAGTATATATTAAGACCATAAAAAGTACTGACTTTAGTCAGTATTTTTTAGATGCAAATTTAAAATTAATATATGTTACAAAAATAAAAGCAGTGAAAAATGAAATCAAAATTCTTGAAATTTTGATATTTTGTTGTATAATAATATTGTATTTTTAAGGAGGAATATTTATGGAAATAAAAGGAACAAAAACAGAAAAAAATCTACTTTCAGCTTTTG
>CAZXLZ010000053.1:0-8543 GCA_964642045.1 uncultured Clostridiaceae bacterium | reverse complement strand
ATTACATAGTCAACATCTTCAGGGTTACAATTTGAATCTATTAAACCTATAGTTGGTATTCCTAGTTTTCTAGCTTCTTTTGTACAAATGTACTCTTTCTTAGAATCAGCTAAGAATATAAGATCTGGAAGTTTTTCCATTTCTTTTATTCCACCTAAGTTTGTATTTAATTTTTCCATTTCATTCTTAAGTCCGATAACTTCTTTTTTAGGTAGAACATCAAATGTTCCATCTTGTTCCATATTTTCAAGTTCTATAAGTCTTGCTATTCTCTTTTTAATAGTTGCAAGGTTTGTTAATGTACCACCAAGCCATCTGCTATTAATGTAGTACATGCCACATCTTGTAGCCTCATCTTTTATTGTCTCTTGTATTTGTTTTTTAGTTCCTACAAATAGAACTTTTCCTCCTGCTGCTACAACTTTTTTAGTAACATTATATGCTTCTTGTAACTTCTGAGAAGTTTTTTGTAAGTCAAGAATGTATATTCCATTTCTTGCTACATAGATGTATGGAGCCATTCTTGGATCCCATCTTTTTGTTTGATGTCCAAAATGAACACCTGCTTCTAGTAATGTTTTCATAGGTATAATTGCCATAAAAAAATTCCTCCTTCTTTTTAAACCGCCACGAATATCAACATCTTTTGCAACCATAATGGAAGAAGAAAAGACTACCTTCGTGTGTGTATTTGCTTATCAAAGCATCTCAATTATAACACAAAAAGCTCAAAAGTACAAGACTTTTGAGCTTTTTTATTTTATATTTTACGAAACCTTATTAAACTGATTTCCTATTGTATGAAGCTGGTTATTAAGATACATAACCGAATATCTTTTTATTTCTTTTGCTACCCTTTCTATAGCATCAAAAACAGTGTGAGCAGAATCAATCGTAGCTTCGCAAATGTTACTCCTCTCGCAAAGAGCCGCGACATGTAAAAACTCCGACGAAGTAGATTCTTTAATCTTATTTTTTACTTCAGCTGAGTCTACATTAGGTCTTTCATCCTTTGCTTTCTTCTTTACGACGTCCTCAGCACTCTTAGCATTAGTTGCCACCATATACATAGCAGCAGTAAAGATGTTGTGGTTGCTAACAGATTCAGGTAAAATAATTGTCATATTTAGACCTCCAAAATAAAATTGTCACAATATTAATGTGACGCTTGCCAAAAACTTGTACTTAGTATTATATACTATAAAAATATATTTGTCAAATAATGTAAATGAAAAAAGTCATTTTATTAAAAATCATTTTTAATTATATTATATATATGAAAAAAAGGCAAGCGTAATCACCTGCCTTTTCGCTATATTTATGCTTCTTCAAATATGCTATCAAATTCTTTACTATCAATCTTCTCTTTTTCAAGAAGTACTGCTGCTACTTTATGAAGCTTATCTATATTATCTTTAAGAAGTCTTTCAGCATATCTATATGCATTATCAATTATACTTCTTACTTCTTCATCTATTTCGCTTGCAATTTTTTCACTATAATTTCTTTGGTTATTAAAGTCTCTACCTAAGAATACTTCATCTGAAGAACTTGTTTCATAAGTTATAGTACCAAGTTTATCACTCATACCATACTTCATAACCATGCTTCTTGCAATCTTAGTTGCTCTTTCAATATCATTTGAAGCACCTGTAGATATATCATCTAAAACAAGCTGCTCTGCTACTCTACCACCTAAAAGTGAAACTATATGTTCTTGCATTTCTGATTTTGATGTATAACTTTTATCTTCATTTGGTTTATACATAGTATAACCACCTGCCATACCACGAGGTACAATTGATATTTGATGTACTGCATCGTGTGTTGGTAAAAATCTTGAAACTACAGCATGACCTGCTTCATGGTAAGCAGTAAGTTTTTTATCTTTTTCACTTATAACTCTACTGTGTTTTTCTGGTCCCATCATTACTTTAACCATTGCTTCTTCAATGTCTTCCATAGATATTATATGTTTATTTTTTCTTGCTGTAAGAAGTGCTGCCTCATTTATCATATTTTCAAGATCTGCACCTGAAAAACCTGCTGTATTTTTGGCTATTACCTTAAAGTCTATACCATTTGCAAAAGGTTTATTTTTAGCATGAAGTTTTAATATTTCCTCTCTTGCACCTACATCCGGATCATGAACAACAATTTGTCTATCAAATCTACCAGGTCTTAAAAGTGCTTTATCTAGTATATCTGGTCTATTTGTAGCTGCAATTACTATTACATTTTCATGATTTGCAAATCCATCCATCTCAACAAGAAGCTGGTTTAAAGTCTGCTCTCTTTCATCGTGTCCTCCACCTAGGCCTGCACCTCTTTGTCTACCAACAGCATCAATCTCATCTATAAATACTATACAAGGAGAATGAGCTTTAGCCTCAGCAAAAAGATCTCTTACTCTAGATGCTCCAACACCAACAAACATCTCAACGAAGTCAGAACCACTTATACTGAAAAATGGAACTCCAGCTTCACCAGATATTGCTTTTGCAAGAAGCGTTTTACCGTGTACCAGGACCTCCAACAAAAAGCATTCCTCTTGGTATTCTTGCCCCTATATCTCTATATTTTTTAGGATTTTTGAGAAAGTCTACAACTTCTTTTACTTCTTCTTTTTCTTCTAAAAGTCCAGCAACATTATCAAATGTAATCTTATCCTTAGTTGAACCATCATACATTTTCGCTCTATTTTTACCAAAGCTCAATGCTTTGTCATTTCCTTGACCAGTCTTTTTAAGCATAAATATAAATATTGCTAAGGTTCCTCCAAGTAATAATATATTTGGAAGCATAGGCTCTAATGTTTCCCAAAATGTTGCATCTGCCACATCTAATTCTATATCATACTCTGCTATATATGGCTGAATATAATCCATAAATGATGCTGGTGACACAAATTTAACAGTTCTTACTACTTCTTTGTCATCTTTTAATAAAACTTTCGCTGTATATCTATCATTTTGCACAGTAATACTACTTACATTATTTGCTTCAATACTATTTACAAGTTCAGTATATGTCATTGATTTTGTAGATGCTACGCTAAAATATGATAGGAACATGTACGCAGCAAGCAAAATTAATAAATAAATGATAATTGTTCTAAAAAAGCTAGGTCTTCTCATTCTAATTTCCACTACTTTTGCATGCTTTTTTAATCTCTCAAGTTCTTCTTTGCTATACTCAGCATTTATATTTTTTCTTTCTGTATCTTTTTCTTTACTTTCTTCTTTATTTACATTTTCTTCTTGTTTACTATTCTTTACTACTTCTTTTTCTTCTTCTTTTGCTTCTTTTACTTCTTTGTTTTCTGGATCGTTTGTATTCATTTCTTCATTCCCTTCTATAATTTAAACTTATTTTAGCTACATTCTTTTTTATAATTACTATCTCAAATTTATTTCCAATAATATATCTTTTTGAAACTATATTATTATCAATAAGTTTTATTATATCTAAAATATGCTTTTTTTCAATACCTTGTACATTTTTCATCAATTTATTTATAATATTTCTTACTGCTCTTAATTTAATTGCCATTTCTTCTTTCATAATATTTTCATAATTAAATATAATATTATCTTCTAAGGAAGAAATTATACTTTCAGAAACTATTTTTTCTGTATATTTTTGTATAAATTCATTATCATATGCTATTAGCTTTGACATTTCATTTACTCTATTTAAAAAATTAGGATTAAATTTTTCTTCTATCATAGGTATAAGTTCAAGTCTTACTCTATTTCTTGTATATATACTTTCAAAGTTAGTCTTATCTATACATGGATTAATATTATTACATTTACAAAAATCTAAAACTTCATTCTTTGTTATATCTATCATAGGTCTTATTATATCATTTGATATATATTCCATACCAGTAAGTCCCTTTAAAGAACAGCCTCTAATCATATTAAGCATTATCGTTTCTATCTTATCATTTAGATTATGTGCAATGGCTATTTTATCTGATTTTGTTTCCTCTTTTACTTTATAAAAAAAATCATACCTTACTTTTCTAGCATACTCTTCTATACCCATTTTATGCTTCTTTGCCTCTGATATAACATCTTTTTCTAAATAAAAAAATTTAGTATTAGTATCCTTGCAAAATTTTTCTACATATACTTTTTCTTCTTCAGATTCCTGTCTTATTTTATGATTTACATGCGCTACTACTATATCAAAATTAAGCTGTTCCTTTAGCTTGTTTAATATAACAAGTAAAGTCATAGAATCTGGCCCACCTGATACAGCTACAACTATTTTATCATTTTCCTTTATTAGATTGTTTTTTAAAATAACATCTTTTACTCTGTCATCTATACTATTATTACTGTTCATAAACCTCACCATCATACATATTAGCAAACTTAGTATATCTTCCAAACCATGCAAGGTCTATTGAACCAGTAGATCCACTTCTATTTTTAGCTATAATTATCTCTGCCATATTCTTTTTCTCAGTATCTGGTTTATAATATTCCTCTCTATGTATAAACATAACTATATCTGCATCTTGCTCTATAGCACCAGATTCACGAAGATCTGAAAGCATAGGTTTTTTATCATCCCTACCTTCATTAGCACGGCTAAGCTGTGATAATGCTATTACAGGTATTTTTAGTTCCTTAGCTAAAATTTTAAGGCTTCTACTAATATCAGATACATCTTGCTGTCTTGATGAGTTATGCTTACCTGAACCTTCCATAAGCTGTAAATAGTCTATTATAACAAGTCCTATTCCCTTTTCAAGTTTTGCTTTTCTACATTTTGCCCTAAGTTCTGCTGCTGTAAGTCCAGCTTTGTCATCTATATAAAGTGGCATTTCAGAAAGTTTACTACTTGTTTCTCCAAGTTTTAACCAGTCTTCACTGTCTAAATTACCATTCTTTATTTTCATGCTATCAACCTGAGCTTCACTAGCAAGAATTCTGTTTGCCATCTGCTCTTTTGACATTTCGAGTGAAAATATTAATGTAGGTATATTGTTATAACCAGCAACATGGCTTGCAATATTTAAAACAAATGCACTTTTTCCCATTGCAGGACGTGCGGCTACTATAATAAGTTCTCCTGCATTAAGTCCAGATATTTTTGCGTCTAAGTCATTAAATCCAGATTCAATTCCTGATACTCTTCCTTTGTTTTGATAAAGCTTCTCTAAATTATCAAAAGATTCTATAAGTATTTCTTTCATAGGTGTATAACTTTGAGAATTTCTATTTTGAAGAACATCAAAAATCTTTTTCTCTGACTCTTCAATAATTGTATCTACTTCTTCAGTTCCAGAGTAACCCATTTTAAGTATTTCGTTTGCTGTCTTTATCATACTTCTAGTAGTTGATTTTGCTTCTACTATTCTTATATAATTATCTATATTAGAAGTTGTTGGAACTATATCTATAAGTGATGATAAATATTCTATATTTCCAACCTTTTCTAAACTTCCTCTTAATGTAAGCTCATCTTTAACAGTTATCATGTCAATATTTTTTCCAGAATTATATAGTTCGTACATTGAAGCAAAAATTTCTTTATTATCTTCTCTATAAAAATCTGTCGCTTTTAGCGTTTCTATTGCCGATACAACTGCATCTTTATCAACTAGCATTGAACCAAGAACAGCCTGCTCTGCCATAATATCGTTTGGAAGCACTCTTGCTACAGCTTCATTTTCCATGATAACTCACCTACTTTTTTTATTTTTTATAAACTAACAACATTTATCTTAAGACTCGCAATTACTCCCTCATATAACTTTATTTCAGCAGTATAACTTCCAGGTGATTTTATTTGAGCCTTTAATGTAATTTTCTTCTTATCTATTTTTATCTTATAAACTTTTTCTATTTCTTCTGCTATTTCTTTCTCAGTAACACTTCCGAAAAGTTTACCATTTTCTCCAACTTTGTGCCTAAATTCTATATATCTTTTCTCTATTATTTCTTTTTGTTTATTAGCTTCTGCCATATTTTCTTCTTTTCTGTACATTATAGCTTCATTTTTAGTTCTTGCCTCATTCATAGACTTTGAGTCACATATACTTGCCATTTTTTTAGGAAGTAAAAAATTTCTTGCATATCCTTCACTAACCTCAACAGTCTGAAGTTTTTTTCCAATTCCTTTTATATCTTGATTTAAAATAACTTTCAAACTAATCTCCTCCTAAAATAACTCCTAGTTTATTTTACTATTTTTACCATCTATTGTCAAGTAAATAGTGCATTTATAGCACTCTATTTCTACATTTTAAGTATATTACAAAAATTAATATTAACTATATAGAAAATTTATACTATTACTCACTAAAATATAAAAAGAACTCCCTAATTATATTAGAGAGTCCAAAATAGTATGCAAGAATTAATTTAAGCTTTATTTATCATATTTTTAATAACCAGCAAAATTATTCACTTACTTCAGATTTTTTCTCTTCAAGGCAAAGATCATGAATCTCCTTAATATCAGGTACTATGAATATAGCCAGCAAAACTAACTCAATTAATAAATAACCCCATATTGGTATTGCTTGATAAAAGCGAACAACCCATCCAGCCTGAGGTATTATATGCTTAACTTTGCCAATTATATATTCAGACTCAGTCTGTTCATAATCTTGAATTTGATAAATTCCATTCTCCTCAACATTATCTATCCTGTCAATACTATAACCATTCTTAGATAAAAACAATATAGTATCCTTCTCTTCATAGTTTTCCTGTGTCTGTATCACAAGCACATCGCCAGATGATATATCTGATAAATTAGATTCATTCTCTACTACTTTTAGTGAATAGTTAAAGACTGTAGTTACTTCTCCTTCACTATTTATCGTAAAATAACTTGCAAAAAGTCCAATTGCAAGCGGTATCGCCAACAAAAAAATTATCAAATGTCTTATGTTACTTCTTCGTTCGATAGATTTTTCCAGATTGTCAATTGGCATTTTTTCACTCCGCTTTTCTAATACCTCAAAATTTCTTCTGAATTTAAATTTTTTACCCATAATGAAAATCTCCTTTCGGCATTTAAATATTTTAACGTATACATTATAGCACAGCAATTGTTTTATGTCAATTATTTTACTCATATAAAATATAAATTTAGTATTTATAACATTATAAAAACCATATGGTATATTTTTTTATTTGTGATATAATAATGTTTGGTGATTGTTAATGAATTATAAAGTACGTAAAAATTTTAAAGTCTCAAAAGTTTGGCTAATTATTACAATATTTGCATTTGCCATTTCTTGTATATTAATGCAAGTGCTATATTATCATTCAGAAAAGAAAACTGAAATAGATATAAATGCTTTAACTGCATATTATCTCATGCCAATAATACTATGCGTAATATCACTTAGTTTTTCACACTTTCAAAAATTGAAAATAGGTGCATTTTTTGCTATACTCGTAGGTATAAATCTAATTACAAACATAGCATTTACAGATATGATAATAAATGGTACAAAGACTTTAATAACATTATTTGAACCTGTATTTGGTATATTGCCTCTTCTTGGCAATCAGTTTGGAGAGCTAGAATTTAAATTCATAAATTCAGTTATTTCAGTAATTCAGGTGTTATATGGTATATTTTTAATAGGAATAAATATACCAGTAATGTTTAAAAAAGATAATAGTCCATTTAGACATATTTAGAATAATTTTCAGATATATATTTAGTAATTTCAACATATTTACTTGTTGTAATTTCTTCTGCTCTTACAAGTTCAGATAAGTTACAATTTGTAAGTATGTTTTTTATATCTTCCTTTGAAAAATTCATAAACTTATTATTAATAAGTGAATTTAGCATTTTTTTTCTTCTGTTTGCAAAAGCTTTATGCAACAGCTCAGAAAATATTTTCTTATCAACATTCTGATATTTTTCATTTCTTTTTATTCTGACAACAGCAGATGTAACCTTTGGAGATGGGATGAATGAATTAGCAGGTACTATTATCTCTTTTGTACAGTCTGCATAAAAGTCCATCATAACAGTAAGTATTCCATAATCCTTGTTACCAACATTTGCAGATATTCTATCTGCTACTTCATCTTGAACCATAACTACTATTTCATCAATTCTATTTGACTCTTCTAAAAGCTTAAATAGTATAGGGGAAGTTATATAATATGGAAGATTTGCTACTACTTTCACACTCCTAAAGTGTTTTTTTCTTTCTGTTTCAAATTTTTCTATTTCACTATCTAAGTTAATTTTTAGTATATCTTCTTTTACAATTTTAATTCTTGGCTCCTGCGGAAATCTATCGTTTAAAACTTCTATCATTCTTGGGTCAATTTCAAATAAAATAAGATATGCTTTGTCTTTCAAATAATGTGTTAAATTTCCAAGTCCTGGACCTATCTCTATTATTAAATCTTGCATATCTGTTTCAGTGAGTCCAGCTATACTTTCTAAAACTTCATCATTTACTAAAAAGTTTTGACCGTAAGATTTTTTAGCAAATATCCCATATGTTTGCATTATTTTCTTTGTAACCCTAAGTGTATCAA
>CAZXLZ010000052.1:0-8588 GCA_964642045.1 uncultured Clostridiaceae bacterium | reverse complement strand
AGAATAATACTATTACTTAACCGAATTATATTTTGAATCATTAAATTATACATTCAACATTTTATTACAAATTATGTAATTAAAATATATATTGTTCATTAACTTATATGCATATAATATAATATAATAGTAACTAATTCGTAGAAAGCTAAATTTATATTTTAACTAAAATTGGAGGAACATAAAATGCAAAAGAATTTTCAAATGCGCAAAAATTTATTTAGAGTTGAGCCTTCTGATGTTAAGCTCACAGAAGAAAATGCAGCCAAATCACTTAATTTAAGTGATTCACAAACACACAGAGTTATATTTCTTTTTTCAGACGGAATTTATTTTTCAAAAGATATAAATCAGAAGGATGTTTATAAAGCGATCGCCTATAATGCTGTATACCGCTACAATACATCAATTATTGTTGATGGTATACTTGTAAGAGTATCTGACGACTCCCGTGAAAGCGATGTTGAAAGATACTTAAGTCTTATAGCGCAAAAAATGCCACTGATAAAAGGAAGCAGGTATTGCACTCCTTGCTACTGCTAAGTTAGCACAGGTGTAGCAATATTTATAATAGCCAAGCAGCTTTTTTGCTGCTTGGCATTTGTTTACTTTATTATTCATCAAGCTTAAGTACAGTCATAAACGCATCTTGAGGAAGTTCAACTGATCCTACCTGTCTCATTCTCTTTTTACCCTCTTTTTGTTTTTCTAAAAGCTTTTTCTTTCTTGAAATGTCTCCACCATAGCATTTAGCAAGAACATCTTTTCTTAAAGCTTTAACAGTTTCTCTAGCTATCACTTTTGAACCTATTGCAGCTTGTATAGGAATTTCAAAAAGCTGTCTTGGAATAATTTCTTTTAGCTTTTCTGCCATTTTTCTTCCCCTTGTTTCTGCTTTAGATGAGTGCACTATGATAGATAAAGCATCTACTATCTCTCCATTTAATAATATATCAAGTTTAGAAAGCTTTGATCTTTCATATTTTGCTATTTCATAATCAAATGAAGCATATCCCCTAGACTTAGACTTTAAGCTATTAAAAAAGTCATAGATTATCTCATTAAGTGGCATAAAATATTCTAAACTCACCCTATTTTCATCTATATATTTTAAATTTATATACTCTCCTCTTCTTTCTGTTGCTAGTTCCATAACATTTCCAACATATTCTTTAGGTACTATTATCTCAGTTTTAGCAATAGGCTCTTCTAAATAATCTATTTCCTGCGCTTTTGGAAGTTCACAAGGATTATATAACTCCAAGATCTCTCCATTTGTTTTATGAACTTTATACACAACAGATGGGGCTGTTGTAATTAAATTTAAATCATACTCTCTTTCTAATCTTTCCTCAATTATCTCCATATGTAGAAGTCCTAAAAATCCACATCTAAAACCATGCCCTAGTGCCGCTGAAGTTTCTAAATCATAATTTAATGATGCATCATTTAGTTTAAGCTTTTCTAAAGCATCTTTTAAACTTTCATAATCACTACCATCAGCTGGATAAATTCCGCAGTATACCATGGACTGTACTGGTCTATATCCTTTAAGAGCTACTGTGCATGGATTTTCTTTTAATGTGATGGTATCTCCTACTCTAACATCTGACACTTTCTTTATACTTGCTGCAATATATCCAACTTCACCTGCCATAAGGACATCACTTTCAATATACTGGCCTGGCTTAAAATATCCAACCTCTGTTATCTCAAATTCGTTTTGGTTAGACATTGTAATAATTTTATCACCTTTTTTTAAAATACCATCAAATATTCTAACGTATACTACTGCACCTTTATAATTATCATATACGCAGTCAAAGATAAGGGCAGTAGTAGGTGCTTTTTCATCACCTTTTGGAGATGGCACTTTTGTTACTATTTCTTCAAGTACAGCTTCCATATTTATACCTGTTTTAGCCGATACCTCTGGTGCATCCATAGCCTCTATTCCTATTATATCTTCTATCTCTTTTTTTACCTCTAATGGCCTTGCAGATGGAAGATCTATTTTATTTATAACTGGTATAATCTCTAGATTATTATCAAGAGCCAAATATACATTAGCTAAAGTTTGTGCCTCTACTCCTTGAGTACTATCTACTACTAAAACAGCTCCTTCACAAGCAGCCAGGCTCCTTGACACTTCATAGTTAAAATCTACGTGTCCTGGAGTATCTATCAAATTTAAAACATATTCTTTTCCGTCTCTTGCTGTATATATCATCCTTACAGCTTGAGATTTTATAGTAATACCTCTTTCCCTTTCGATATCCATATTATCTAAAAGTTGCTCTTTCATATTTCTTTCTTCTATAGTTCCAGTCATTTGAAGAAGCCTATCAGAAAGAGTTGATTTTCCATGATCTATATGTGCTATTATACTAAAATTTCTAATATTTTCTTTATTATACATTGATATTTTCCTTTCAAAAGTAATATATTATATGTTATTATATCAGTTTTTTTATAATTTCACAACTATATATGATTAAAAGGGTAAGAAAAAACAAGTAATATGCAAAGAAGCACATTACTTGTCTTTATAACTGTTATGCAAGTATACCTTTTAAATACTCAAGATTATTATTAAATGCAGCATCATCTACATATTTTGATAAGCCTGCATATATTCTGAAAAATATAATCATATCATCAAAATACACTAAACATTTTTGTTTATTTTCTAAAGAATAATCTTTGCAATAATACATGACAATCTCAAGTGAACTATATAAATCATAGACTCCTTCATCAGTTAACTCATTATTAGTAACAAGCATATTATTAATATTATACAGCCTATAATCAAGTTTTTCAAAAGCACCAAACATCTTAAAAGTATTTGTGTTTTTAGAAAATCTTTCATTAAAATCATATACTAGAGTACTATCATGTAAAAAGTAAAATCTTGCAAATTTTTCCTTAGGCATCTCTAAAAGTATACAGTTAATTATTCTTATGTAGTATATATATAACGTTGTATTTATTCTTTTGGATATATTTAAGCCATACCAATCAATAAATTCATCTGTAAGTATATCGGTAAATCCCTCAGCCATAGTAGATACCATATCTACATTATCTGAAACACATGTAAATTTGCCATCAATTAAAGTAAGAATATGGAAAATTTCATGTATTAGAACAGAATATAGATTTCTCTTTTTTTCATTTAAATAAGCTGTTGGAACACATATAATCTTTTCTTTTGTATTTTTATCAAAGCAGGAAAATGCATACTTAATTTCATTTGACTCAAAAATTAAACATTCAGGCTCATCAACTTTAACCCCATATTCCTCATAAACAAACCGACATATATGTGGCAAAATATCTATTACCCAATTTGAAATTTCTTCATCAATCAATTTTGCATTTTTATTTTCCTCATAAAAATCAGTTTTCATCATTTCAGATTTATGCCATGCAAAAGAAGAATTTTCTTGATATCCGCTTGAAAATTTAAGTGGGGAATATCCCCCAATCCAAATATATATAAAATTCATAAATAAAATACATATACAAAGAATAATACTACACACAAAATTCGTTATCTTTTGAGATAACCTCGAGCTAATTTTCATAATAAAGTCCCCCATTTATTACTCAATATTGGTTTTTACTAATTTAGAAGTATTATATCATAACTATACTCATTTTTCAAGTTTTATGTAAATTATTTATGCATTTATTATCATTTTATAATATTAGCTTAAAATATTAATTGATATTTATACATACATAATTCAAACTTTAAAACTAAATTTTTACCTTTATTGTTGATTTTTAAGCAGTTATGTGTTAAAATATTTTGGTAAATAATCTATTTCGCATTTTAAGGAGGTGCAATTATAACATGGCAAACATAAAATCTGCTGAAAAGAGAATAAGAGTAATAGAAACTAAAACTGCTCAAAATAGAATAGTAAAGAAAGCATATAAAGAAGCAATAAAACAGTTTCAAGCAGCTGCTTTAGAAAATGCTTCTAACAAGCAAGAATTATATACTAAAGCGGTTAGCTCTATAGATAAAGCTTGGTCTAAAGGTGTTCTTGCTAGAAACACAGCTTCAAGAAAGAAAGCAAATTTAGCAAAATTACTTAATAAGTAAATACTATGTGATACTTACATTCCCACGTAGTATGTGATAAACTATTGTAATCTAAGTAATTTTTAGACATAAAATCACTCCTTTCCTTAATACTTAAGCCTTACAAGACATAAGTATTATATCACAAAAGAAGTGATTTTTATTTTCAAGCTACATCTTTTTAGAACCACGGGTAAAACCAGTGGTCTTCAAATTACAATAAAAAATGCCATTAATTCAAAATTAGAATTTTTGCCATTTCTTTTATTTTCATATTATTTATATTTGTATTTAGATATATAGTATAATAAAAATTCATTATTATTTAAAGAGCTAGGATAATAATATTTTATAATCCTAACTCTTTATTTTTACCTATATAAAATCTTATTCAATTTCATATTAATATCACATCATATAAATTTATTATATGTCATAATAATATGAAAAGTCTATTATATTTTCTAAATTTTATATAACAATTAAAAGTATATAGTATCACATAATATTACCTGTACCACCACTACTACTTTTCTCCCATTTTCCATAAAGAGTACCACTACTTGTTGGAGTATAACTTTCTCCTTTATCTCCTGCTCTATTACCCAATCTATCATACCATCCTAAGAATTCATATCCAATCTTTGTACCTGGTGATGGTAGAGTTATGCTTTCGGTTTCCTCTAATATCTTAGTAGAATTAAAGCTTGCGGTTATTTTATCTGTTGTAGCATTGGTATTTGGAAATGTATATGTTCCTGCTGCCGTTGTTGAACTTAGTTTTCCATTAAATGTCGATGATTTTTTTAATTCTTTAAATGTATACTCTACTACCTCGATATGCTTTGCTATTGAAGGATTCATAATACTATCTAGCATATCTGCATTTGATTCAAATTTTACATTATATATATTATTTGATGTTATTGTAGCTTTCGTTGGTACTGAATATGTTAAAGTTGATCCCGATTTTTGCGTATATGATGTTGAAGATGTTATTTCTGTTCCATTTATCTTCATACTTCCGCCATCTGGATTTACTGTTAATGTTGATTCATTCTGTGTCCACTGTGCATATAATGTTGCTGCTGCATTTGTTGTATATTTTCCTCCTGCCGCATATGGTGTTCCACTTCCATTTGCTGCCGTATTCCATCCTGAGAATGTATATCCATCTCTTGTTGGTTTTGTTGTTGACAATGTTAAATCTTTTCCAGATGTTTTTTCCTGCGCTGATGGTGCTCCAGAGCCCCCATTTGCATTATATGTTATTTGCCATGTACTAGCTTCCCATATTGCATATATTGTTACTTTTGGTGATTTAGTATTTATCCAGCTATCTGCAACCCCGCTAAGTGTGTTATATTGTGAAGTTGTAGCTGACTTATTTTCATTCCATCCAAGCATTGTATATCCATCTCTTGACCAACCTTTTGCACTAAAGCTTTGATTTGCTACTCCATATGTAAATGTTTGTGTTGCACTTGTTGTATCTGTTGTACTAGTATTTCTCATGAATGTTACTTCTACTGTTTTTGCTGTCCATTGTGCATATAGTGTTACATTTCCTGATGGTGTATACTTACTTCCTCCACTATAATTTGTTCCTGTTCCATCTGATTTTGTATTCCAGCCTCCAAATGTATATCCTGTTCTTGTTGGTGTTGTTAACGTTGCCTCAGTTGTTGTATTCGTTGTTTTTCCTTCATATGATGCTGTTATAACATCTGTTGTTCCTTTTGTATTTGGGAATGTATATGTTCCAGCAGCTGTCGTACTAGATAATGTTCCATTAAATGTAGCCGATTTTGTTAAACTTCCTGTATATTTTACTGTTGTTGTCTTTGTTGCCTTTAAACTTCCATTTGTTGATCCAGTGTAATTATGATTTAATGTTACTGTATACTCTGATGTTGATACATCAGCTTTTTTAGTTGGAACTGAATATGTAAGTGTAGTTCCTGATTTTTGTGTATATGATGTTTCTTTTGTTATTGCTGCGTTATTTACTGTTATACTTCCACCATTTGGATTTATCTTTAATGTTGATTCATTTTGTGTCCAATGTGCTGTAAGTGTTACATTTCCTGTTGGTGTATATGGACTTGTTACTTTTGTATTTCCATTATACCATCCATCAAATGTCCATCCTGCTCTTGTTGGATTTGGTAATGTTACAGATGTTGTTGTATCAGATGCTGTTGTTGCTGCATATTCTGCAGTAATTGTATCTGTTACTCCTCCTTTAGATGGGAATGTATATGTTCCAGCAGCTGTCGTACTAGATAATGTTCCATTAAATGTAGCTGATTTTGTTAAACTTCCATCATATTTTGTAACAACTGTTCTTGTTGCTTTATCTGTTGTGTTATTTTGTCCATTTCCGTTATAGTTATATGTTACTGTATATATTGTATTTTCACTTGTATTTGCTTTTGTTGGTTTTGAATATGTTAGAGTTGTTCCTGATTTTTGTGTATATGATGTTTCTGCTGTTATTGCTACGTTATTTACTGTTATACTTCCACCATTTGGATTTACCTTTAATGTTGATTCATTTTGTGTCCAATGTGCTGTTAGTGTTATATTTCCTGTTGGTGTATATGGACTTGTTACTTTTGTATTTCCATCATACCATCCATCAAATGTATATCCTGTCCTTGATGGCGATGGAAGTGTTACTGTTGTTGTTGTATCAGACGCTGTAGATGCTGTATATTCTGCTGTAATTGTATCTGTTACTCCTCCTTTAGATGGGAATGTATATGTTCCAGCAGCTGTCGTACTAGATAATGTTCCATTAAATGTAGCCGATTTTGTTAAACTTCCATCATATTTTGTAACAACTGTTCTTGTTGCTGTAGCTGTTGTACTGCTTTGACCATTTCCGTTATAGTTATATGTTACTGTATATGTTGTATTTTCACTTGTATTTGTTTTTGTTGGTTTTGTATATGAAAGCGTTGTTCCGCATGTTTGTTTATATGTCTTTGTTGTTGTAATTGCTGCGTTATTTACTGTTATACTTCCACCATTTGGATTTACTGTTAAATTAGATACGTTTATTATCCACTGTGCATATAAATCTAAAGCACCATTTCCTGTATATTTTGTTCCCGCTGCATATGCTGTTCCTGTTCCATCTGATTTTGTGTTCCAGCCTGTAAATTTATACTCTGCTTTTGCAAATGTATTTGTGGCTACTGTATAATTTGTATCTTGAATCTTTGTTTCTGTTTTATTCTCTTCTGTTCCATTATTTGCATAGTATGTTATAGTATATTTGGCTTTTTCTGTTTCTGGTGTTACATTTGCTGACTGTCTTTTATTTCCTGCTACATCTGTTACTATTACATAACATGTATATGCTTTTCCTGAGTTTAATCCTTGGGCTGTTATTTCTTTTTCTTCTTCTCCGTTTTCTACTTCTTCTAATACTACCTTATCCCCTATATGAAATTCATAGCTCGCTATTCCAGATTTTGCATTATCATATGTAGCATCTGCATCTTTTGCTACTGCTTTTAGTGTTAATGTATTTGTTGTTCCAGTTATATATGTAAGCGTTACTTGTTTTGGTACCAATGTGTCTATATTTGTTATTTCTTTATCATCTGCATACACATATGCTGAGTCTTCTTTTTTCAGCCTTGCTTTTACTATGCAGTTTTTAGTTATATTTATTTGTTCTTCATTTCCATCTATTTCTGTATAATTTGCACCATTATCTATGCTATATTCCATTGTATAACCCTCTGGCACTTCTGTCATACCAATTGTTGCAATTAATGGATCTGGTGTTCCATCAGCTTTCTTTAAGTTTGTATATGCAGTCTTATTTACTGATATTGTTGGTTTGGTGCTTGATGTTGTGATAACTATCGTATCTGATACTGTTTCATTTAGAGCATTATCTCTAGCTACTACATATACTTCATAACTTGATGACATATCTAATTTATTTAATGTATATGTATTTTCTTTTGTCGTTTCTACTTTATACTCTGCTCCATCTTTTAAAGTATGTACTTCATATTCTTTTATTCCAGATATCACATATCCATCTTCTTCTATATCTTCTGCTGATATATTTACTTTAAAGCTTATTTCGTTTGCTACTTCTTTTGTAACTGTTACATTTATTGGTGCTTTCTTATCTATTACATTTATTGTATATGCACTTGTTGTTCCTATCTCTTCTCCTTCTTCATTTACTATTCTTGCTATTATATAACAGTTATTTGGTATTGTTACATTACTATCTTTATTTGTTAATTCTATCCATTCTTTTGTTAGCGATTCATAATACTCTAAATGATAGCCATTTGTTATTATGTTTGTAGAGATATTTGCTGTTATATTTTCTTTTGTGTATCTATTGTCTTCTAGTAGTGTTCCATCACTATAATATAACGTGATTACTGGCATGTCTGGTGAAATCAGTGATTCTTCGTCACCCCTTCTTTTTAAGCCTAATATTTTCTCTACTTCA
>CAZXLZ010000051.1:0-8853 GCA_964642045.1 uncultured Clostridiaceae bacterium | reverse complement strand
TCTCGCCGCTCTTCGGGTCGTGCCATTCGAGTGGGAACACCGGGAAACCGAGTTTCAGTATGTATTTTGCATTAAAGCATATAAAAAAATCTAATAAAAGTCTATTTTACATATTAAAAACTATGAGAGAAGGAAAAATCAAATATATGAGAGAGGATGAAAAATGAAATTAATATCTTGGAACGTAAATGGAATAAGAGCAGCAATTACAAAGGGAGCTATGGAATTTTTAGATAAAGAAGATCCTGACATATTTTGTATTCAAGAGACAAAAATGATAGATGGACAAGCTGATATTTCAAAAGATGGATATTTTCTTTATATGAATAGCTGTAAAATAAAAAAAGGATATTCTGGTACTGCTATATATACAAAAATAAAACCAATTAATGTTACATATGATATCGGCATTGAAGAGCATGATATGGAAGGTAGAGTTATAACTTTAGAATATGATAAATTCTTTTTAGTTAATGTGTATACTCCTAATTCTAAAAGAGAGCTTGAAAGACTAGGGTATAGGATGAAGTGGGAAGATGATTTTAGAGATTATCTAATTAATTTAAATAAGATAAAACCAGTAATAATGTGTGGCGATTTAAATGTTGCACATAAAGAAATAGATCTTAAAAATCCAAGTACAAATCATCATAATGCGGGCTTTACTGATGAAGAAAGAGAGAAGATGACTGTACTTTTAAATTCAGGGTTTACAGATAGCTTTAGGTATTTATATAAAGATAAAAAAGATTGTTATACATGGTGGTCATATATGGCAAATGCGAGAAGCAAGAATATAGGGTGGAGGATAGACTATTTTATAGTATCTGATGATTTTAAAGAGAACATAAAAGATGCAATGATATACAGTGATATACTTGGAAGCGACCACTGCCCAGTTGGGCTTTTAATATAATAAATAAAAATTACAATAGGCTTTTATAAACTATTGTAATTTTTTTATATCTTCAGGAATATCTGCTGTAATTACTATATGCTTATTTGTTATAGGGTGATTAAATGTAAGTCTGTAAGAGTGAAGAGCTTGTCTATTTATATATCTCATAATATCATCATGGAAGGTAAGATTCTCTGTATAAAGGTCATCACCAAGAAGAGGATGATTTATACTTAAGAAATGAACTCTTATTTGATGAGTTCTTCCAGTATGCAAAATAACTTTGCATATAGAGTAATTCCTTTCTTTATTAACATTTTCTAAAAATACTTCTGTTTTTGCATATTCGCCAGAAGTATTTGATACCTGTCTTAATATTATACTACCTGGTTTCCTTTCAATATTTTTCTCTATAACAAAATGTGTGTCTTGTATAATACCATAACATGCTAAAATATATTCTTTCTTAAGACTAATTTCATCTTTTCTTCTTAAAAATAATTCTTGTACATATTCATTTTTAGCAATAAGGCATACTCCAGATGTATTTTTATCAAGCCTAGTTATTATATGTACTTTGGATATGTTATAATTTTTTTCTTTGTAATAATGCATAACATAGTTAGCAAGGCTTTCTGAAAAGTTTGCCATACAAGGGTGTATATCAGTTCCATATGGCTTATTTACTATCAAAATATATTCATCTTCATATAAAATATCTAAATTGTGTTTAGTAGGTATAACAGAAGATGTTTCTTGCGGAATCTTATCTAAGTCTACTTTTACTATATCTCCAGAGACTACCTCTTTATTAACTAATCCTATATCAGAGTTTAAATATATAGCATGTACATCTTTTAACTTTTTGAGTAGCACATTAGATATGTAAAGCTTATCTCTAAGTACATACTTTAATTTTGTTTTATTTTCACTTTCATGTATGTATTTTAGTTCCATTTTTCTCTCCTAATACATGATAATTATATAACAATATACATAGGATATCAAATATTTAATGATATATATTAAAAGAATATATAAAAATCTCCCAAACTATATAGCTTGGGAGATGGATTTGTTTTATATATTAGCAATATACTGCTGTAACAACCGATGTAACCCTTGTATCACTAAAGCGGCTGTCGTTGTTATAGATTGTTAAACGTTTTCCAACCTCAGGAGTAGGAGTTTTTTCTGCATTGTATATGATCCTATTATCCATAACATCTCTAACCATTAAAGCATGATCTGCAAGATTTATGATTATAGTATCTACATTTGTTATACCATAATAACTTCTTCCACTTTCTTTATCCTTCCAAAATACATATACATTGCCATTTTCAGTAGTAATAAACATAAATTTTTCCTCCAAAAATATTGTTTAAGTTATTAAATTAGTAAAGTAATCTCCCTTGCAAGTTATTGAAATTATAGGAGCAGTTGTATACTTGTGTAAATGTTTGTTTTGGGTACTAAAAGATAAAGGTTTGCCAATATATACATGTGAAATCGCTACCACTTTTTCGCATGAGTTTTTTTCTTTTATTTTTGAGATTAAATTATCCATATCATCTGATATTTTAAAAGAATATTCTTTATAATCGTTTGATATTTCAAATGAATCTTTTTTATAAAAAGAATCATAGAAAAGTTTGTCATTTTCTTTATCTTTCCAAAATAAATAAACATGTTCACTGTCATCTGTAACCATCATATATTCCATATTTTTCTCCTTTTTTGCAAAGATTACTTGCTATAAAAGCATGTAAAAGGCTTAAAGGTAAGATAGCAACAGAAAGGATTTTTTATGCCATATTCTTCTTTTGACATAGTATAGGGTAAATTCTCCATAAGAAATCCTTTAATGTAAGAGCCATCCCAAATATCTTCATTGGTATCAAATTTTGATAGATAGCCACGTATGAGATTTGCTATAATATCAACATTACAGCCAATAGGAAATTCAGTCCAGCCTTCTTCTGGAGCAACATGTATTACACATCCAATACAGTATCTTCCATCATTTGCAATTTGATACACAAGTTTTGTATCAGGAGTTGCACCAGCCATTTTAAGACCAAATTTAAGAGCTTCCCCCAATTCGTCTTTAGCGGATAATGAACCACTCACATTAAGTACTTGATTACTTGAAAACATACTTCAAATTCTCCTTACTCAAAATTTTGATTAATTAAAGTAATAAATTACTTTGCCAATTATACCACAGCATATGTCAAAAGTAAAGTAAAAGACAGCTAATTATTACTTGAAATATGTAAATAGATAATATATAATATTAATAAAGTATAAAGGAGACTTTACATAATGTCAGAGAAAATAGAAGATTTAGGAATAGGAGATTTAAAAATATGTCAAAACACAGATTATTTTTGCTTTGGAACAGACAGCGTACTTCTTGCTAATTTTGCAAACTCAAATAGCCAAAACAAGATAGTAGTAGATTTTTGTTCAGGTAGTGGAGTTATCCCTATAATTTTTTCAGCTAAAAATGTATATAATAAGATATTTGCTGTAGAGCTTCAAAATGAGATGTACTCACTACTTGATAAAAACATAGCACTTAATAATTTAGATAAAGATATAATACCTATTAACTGTGATATAAAAGATACTAATAAAATAAAGGAAATTTTAAAAAAGTACACTAACAAATCCTTAGCAGACGTTATAACTGTAAATCCTCCATACAAAGAAAAGGGAACTGGTATTCCAAGTGAGCGGAAAAGTGAGATACATAGCTAAACATGAAGATAAATGCACGCTGGAGGATGTATTTAAAGTATCAAGCTCTCTTTTAGAAAATAAAGGTAAATTATACATTGTACACAAGCCAGAAAGGCTTAATGATTTAATAGAAATGGCAAGGGGGTATAATTTAGAGGCAAAAAAATTAAAGCTTGTTATACCTAAAATAGGAGCTTCTCCGAGCCTTGTCATGTTAGAATATGTAAAGGGTGGGGGGAATGAACTTAAGATTTTACCACCACTAGTGCAGTACGATGAAAATATGAATTATACAGAGGAAATGAATAAAATATATAATATTAAGGAGAAGTTAGATGAATAAAAAAAATAATGTTTGTGGCACATTATATATAGTTGGAACGCCTATTGGTAATATGAAAGATATTACATTTAGGGCAATAGAAACTCTTCAAAATGTGGATATAATACTTGCTGAAGATACAAGACAAACGCTGAAACTACTTACACATTATGATATAAAAAAGCCGTTAATTTCATATCATAGACATAATGAGATAGATAAAATAAATCAGGTCACTTCTTACTTAAATGAAGGTAAAAACATAGCTCTTGTTTCAGATGCAGGTATGCCTATAATATCTGACCCTGGACAAGCACTAATGCAGCATCTTTGTCATGAAAATTACAATGTAGAAGTTATTCCTGGAGTGACAGCAGTCATAACTGGACTTGTTAAAAGTGGATTAGACTGTTCAAGATTTGTGTTTGAGGGCTTTTTAAGTGTAAATAAAAAGCAAAGAAGAAATAAGCTTGAATCTTTAAAAAGCGAAAAAAGAACTATTGTTTTTTATGAAGCTCCACATAAACTATTATATACATTAAAAGATATATTAGAGTATATAGGTGATAGGGATATTTGTATAGCAAGAGAGCTTACTAAAATACATGAAGAATATGTATATACAACTGTATCAGAGGCAATAGAGAAAATAGAAAACTCAGGTATAAAAGGTGAGATTGTTCTAATTATAAAAGGTATGGATATAGATGAAAGTATAGATAATGAGTTAGTGCAAGATATACCAAATAAGGAGTTAGTTATAAATATAATGGAAAATGAAAATATATCTAAAAATGAAGCTATAAAAAAGGTTGCTAAATTAAAGGGCATAAACAAAAATGAGGTATACAAAGAATGTTTTGACATATAGCTAATACTGTGGTATAATATGCATAATTTTATTTAGTATGCTATACATAACAATGATAGCAAATAAGAAATTAATATTACTGAAGGAGGATTTTTTACTATGTCTATGTTTTATGTAGCATTAGCAAAATTTGATGAATACCATAACGAAAGGTTTGGGGGTCCTCTACATTTTAGAAGTCCTATTGAAGAGGATGAAGAAAAGGTAAATGAATGGATAAAAAGTATGAAGGAGCGCTGTTCTCCATTTTGTGATATAAACAGAAAGAAACCACGCCATAAAATGGAGAATGCACCACCATATAATATATTCTACATGAGTATGTCTTTTAGTCTTGAGCAAAGGAAAAATGTAGAGCTTTTTTTGATGGAGTCTGGTTATGCTGAACTTCCAATAGGAGGAGTTCTCCCTGGTGCACAACTACCACGTATATAATAATAAATTTTAGTAGTAGCATTTTTTAATGCTACTTATTTTATATATTTCTCTTTGAATATAACTTGAATATGCTGCATAAATATATATAAGATAATACTTAAGGGGGTATATATATGTGTGGTATAACAGGATTTACTAACAAAGGAAAATTATTTGAAAATGAAGAATATGTAATAAGACAAATGACAGAAAAAATATCTCATAGAGGTGAAACAGCAGAGGGATATTATAGTGCAGAATTTACTTATTTAGGTCATAAAAGACTTAGTATAAGAGATATAACCGGTGGAGCTCAGCCTATGTCTTTTAGTGATGCAAATGGAGTAAAATACACTATAGTATATAATGGAGAAATATACAACACAGATGAGCTTAAAAATATATTAAATAACCAAAATGTAGTGCTTTCAACTACTTCTGATACTGAAATTATACTAAAAACATACATATTGTATAAAGAAAGATGCCTAGATTTAATAAAAGGTATATTTTCTTTCTGTATATATAATGAGAAAGAAGATTCATTATTTTTTGCAAGAGATCCTCTAGGAGTTAAACCTCTATTTTATACAGTTATAGATAAAGATATTATATTTGCTTCTGAAATGAAGGCAATACTATGTTTAGATGTATTTCCTAAAGTTATAGATAAAGAGGGAATTTGTCAGCTCCTAGGAACAGGACCAGTTCTTCCTCTTGGCAAGTGTGTTTTTAAAGGAATGAAGGAAGTTTTACCTGGACATTATATGATATTTAAAGATGGTAATGTAACTTCAGTTAGATATTTCAAGATAAAAAGCTATAAACATACAGATGACCTGGATACCACTATATCTAAAGTTAGGTCACTCTTAACAGACAGTATAAATTCACAGCTTGTAAGTGATGTACCTATTCGGTGCTCTTCTTTCTGGTGGACTTGATTCTAGCATTATAACTGCAGTATCTGCTAATAGTTTTAAGGTAAAAAGTCAAAATGATAAATTAAAAACATTCTCTGTTGATTATGAAGATAGTGAGACTAATTTCCAAAAAACAGACTTTACACCAGATAGAGATAATAAATATATAGATATAATGAAGGAAGGATATAATTTAAATCATAAATATATAGTAATAGATAATAACTCTCTTTATGAAGCTTTGTATGAGGCAATGATAGCAAGAGATCTTCCATCTATGGCAGATATTGATAGTTCACTTTATTTATTCTTTAAATACGTAAAAAAAGATGTAACTGTAGCTCTTAGTGGCGAATTTTCTGATGAAATTTTCTGTGGTTATCCTTGGTTTTATAGGGAAGATACAGTAAATGCAAATACATTCCCATGGTCTGTATCTACTGATTTGAGACAGAATTTATTAAATGAGAATTTAGCTAAAAGTATAAACTTAAAAGAATATATAGATAAAGAGTATATTGAGGCAGTAAGTGATGTACCACTAGACGAAACAGATAATAAAGAGGATATATTAATGAAAAAATATTCTTATCTTACAATGTACTATTTTGGACTTAACCTATTAATTCGTACAGATAGAATGAGTATGGCTAATTCATTAGAAGTAAGAGTGCCTTTTACTGATATAAATCTTGTAGAATACGTATATAACATACCATGGGATATAAAAAATTATGGTGGTATGGAAAAAGGTATACTTAGAGAAGCATTTAAGGGAATTCTTCCAAATGAAGTACTTTTCAGAAAGAAGAGCCCATATCCAAAAACATATAATGAAAAATATACTAAACTTGTAGAAGATATGTTAAGAAAAATTGTAGATAATAAAGATAATAAAATTCAGAAAATTCTTAATATAGAGTTCATTAAAGATGAGATTTTAAATAAGACAAATGAACAGTTTACTAGACCTTGGTTTGGTCAGCTTATGCTTAGACCTCAGCTTATGGCATATATTATTCAGATAGAAATGTGGCTTAGAGAATATAATGTAGAGATAGAGGATGTATAGATATATAAAGAGGGCTTATATTTAGCCCTCCTTTTCTTATCTACTCAGTTATATTTATAGTCACATTCATTTCCTTTTCTAGCATTCCATTTACATCAATAATATACTCTTTCATTATCTCAATTTGTTCTTCAGTTATATTTTCTTTAAGTGCTTCTTTTTTTATCATACAGGTTATTTCATTTTGTGACTTTACCACATTTGTAATTATATACCTATGTTTATTGTCACCTTGAATTCTTATGTATATATATGAATGCTTTGTATTAAAATTGTGCTCATTAACTATAGGTTTTAATTCATCAAGTGTAGTAATAATCTTTTTGTCATCTACTGGCATATTTATACTTTTTATTTCAGTTACTTCAAACTGAGCTTCACCATCCGCTATAATTTTTACTTCTAAAACTTTAGTTATATTCTTCATAAATATAATTGCAAAAACTAGCAATATTATAGAAATAATCAATATAATAATCTTTCTCATATTATTTTCTCCTTTTTAAAATATATCATTAAGTGGATTACTATCTAAAGCATTTCTCACCTCATCACTATCAACATGAGTATATATCTGAGTTGTAGATATAGATTCATGTCCTAGCACTTGCTGTAAAGCTCTTATATCTACATTACCATATTTATGCATAAGTGTAGCAGCAGTATGCCTTAATTTGTGGGGTGAGTATTTTTTACTATCTAATCCACATAAATCTATGTATTTTTTAACAATAAGCTCTGTCATTCTTCTACCAATTCTAGTGCCTCTTTCAGATATAAACAGAGCATCTCTATCTTTTAAGTTGTCTTTTGGTCTAACTTCCATATATGATGAAATAGAAGAGAGGCAAGCGTTATTTAGATGAATACTGCGCTCTTTATCTCCTTTTCCTATTACAGTTAATCTATCATCTCTAATGTCTTTTAAATTGATATTAACAAGCTCAGAAAGCCTTAATCCGCAGTTTAAAAATAATGTAAGTATACAATAATCTCTTTTGCCAAACTTTTGTTCATTAAATCTTACTGAGCGTAGGAGAGAGGTTGATTCCTCTAAACTTAAATATTTTGGAAGTCTTTTTTCAAGTTTTGGTGAATCAAGACCAATTACAGGATTTTTATCTAAAACCTTTAAATTATTTGCTAAATAATTATAAAAAGATTTAATTGCAGAAATTTTTCTAGCTCTAGTTGTAGATTTTAAACTTTTGTTAGAATTCTTTTTATTTTTATAATCCAAATATGTCAAATAATTATAAAAATCTGTAGTTTCAATAGTTTTAAAAAAATCTATATTAAGATCATTTATATATACGTTTTCAAGTGTTTCTATACTATATATATTATTATTTACTTTGTATAGTTTTAGAAAGCTACACAAATTTTTAAGCTCATAATGATATTCTTTTATGGTGTTATCAGATCTATTTTTAATTATATGTTGATATTCTAAGTAATTATCTATAATTTCAGGTACATCATCATATTTCATAACAACCTCCAAAATTTCGACGCTCTAAAATCGATTTTAAGACATTTTTTAAAATAGGGTAATGAAATTATACTCATAAATAAATATGCTGATTTTAATTTTAGAAATAA
>CAZXLZ010000050.1:0-9346 GCA_964642045.1 uncultured Clostridiaceae bacterium | reverse complement strand
ATAAAAGAATCACAACATTGTATAAAAAAGTGGACACTTAATATTGCAATTTATATTCCTCTTTTGTTTTATATAACTAATTGACTTTTGCGCTATTTTTTGATATTATATTACTTGGAAATAAGGGGAGATATTATGAGTAGTATATTTCAGGTTTTGCTGTATTTTATACTTACAGTATGTACTCTTTGTATATTTAATGCAAGAAATATATTAGGAAGATATAAAATAGGAGTGTCGAAACTGAATAAATGCGTTAGGATCTTTAAAGGGGTTTTTACAGTAATTGCAATTATTTCTTTAGGAGCTATTATGTATTTTTAGTATAGTAAGTTTAATCTACAAATGAATAAAGATGAAAAGGAGAATATAACATGTTAGATAAAAAATATGATGCAAGCTTAAAAGAAGAAAAGTGGCTTGAATTTTGGAATGATAATAATATATATGAATTTAAAGAAGATGGAAGAAAGGTTTTTTCTATAGATACTCCACCTCCAACTGTTAATGGTAAGATACATATAGGGCATATATTTTCATATACCCAAACTGAAATGCTTGCAAGGTATAAAAGATTAAGAGGATATAATATTTTTTATCCATTTGGTTTTGATGATAATGGACTTCCAAGCGAAAGATTAGTAGAAAAAGAGCAAGGTAAAAGAGCACATGAAATAGGTAGAGAAGAATTTTCAAAATTGTGTTATAAAACAACAGATAAATATGAAGATGAGTTTAAAGAATTATTTAGTAAAATGGGTGTAAGTACAGATTGGAATATACATTACAAAACAGTTAGCCCATCTACAATAAAAATAAGTCAAGCATCTTTCTTAGATTTAATAGAAAAAGGTCACTGTTATCACAGAGAGAGTCCTGCACTTTGGTGTAATGAGTGCTTAACTTCTATTGCACAAGCTGAGCTTGAGACAAAAACAATAAAAACTACTTTCAATTATGTTACTTTTAAAACAGTAGAAGATGGTGAAGAGTTTGTTATTGCCACTACTAGACCAGAGCTACTTCCTGCAATTGTTTCAGTATTTGTTAACCCAGAGGATGAAAAGCATAGGCATTTGATAGGAAAAACAGCTCATATACCAGTTATAGACGTTCAAGTTCCTATAATGGGAGATGAAAAAGTTGCAATAGACAAAGGTACAGGTGTAGTTATGTGCTGTACTTTTGGTGATCAAACTGATATTGAATGGTGGAAAAAGTATAATTTGCCACTTAAATATATATTCACAGATAATGGCAGAATAATAGATACAGTTCCAAATTACGGTGGATTAAAGATTAAAGAAGCAAGAAGTAAGATTGTAGAAGATCTTCAAAATGGTGGCTATATTGTTAAGATAGAAGAATTAGAGCATGAAGTTCAAACACATGAAAGATGCTCAAAAGAAGTAGAATATGCAGTAATGAACCAGTGGTTTATAGATATTATGAATCATAAAGAAGACTTTATAAAGATAGGAAATGAGATTAATTGGCATCCTTCGTACATGCATACAAGATATGATGAGTGGGTAAATAATGTTGCATGGGATTGGTGTATATCAAGGCAAAGATACTTTGGTGTGCCATTTCCTGTTTGGTACTGTAAAGATTGTTCAGAGCCTATATTTGCAAAAAAAGAAGACTTGCCAGTAAATCCACTTGTAGATAGTCCTAAAATAGATAAATGTCCAAAATGTGGATGCACACATTTTGAGCCAGAAACAGATGTTATGGACACATGGGCAACTTCATCAGTCACTCCTCTTATAAACATGAGATATGGTGAAAAAGAAAATTATGAGAACATTTTAAAACCTATGAGCTTAAGGACAAATGCAAGTGAAATTATTAGAACATGGGATTTCTATACAATTGTTAAAAGTTTTTATCATTTTGGAATGAAACCTTGGGAAAATGTGATGATTTCTGGCTTTGTTATGGCAAACAAAGGTGAAAAGATAAGTAAAAGTAAGGGAAATAGCAAACATGAGCCAATGGAATTAATAAAACAATATTCAGCAGATGTACTTAGATATTGGGCAGGAACTGGAAGACTTGGAACAGACATCGTATTTAGTGATGAAACTTTACTTCGTGGTAGAAAACTTATAAATAAAATATGGAACGTTTCAAAATTTGTAGAAATGCATCTTAGTGATTATGAAGATAAACAGTTTAATGATTTTGAGTATATTGATAAATGGATACTTGGACGTTTTGAGGATATGGAGAAAAAGTTCCTTGAATATCTAGAAGAATATGAAGTAGGTCTTGCACTAAATTTACTAGAAAAGTTCTTTTGGGATTTTTGTGATAATTACATTGAAATTGTAAAGCACAGATTATATAGACCAGAGGAATTTGGTGATATAGCTAGATTTAGTGGTCAAAAAACAGTTTACATACTTTTATATAAATTACTTCAAGATTTTAGTATATTCTTCCCATTTATAACTGAAGAAATATACCAGGAGTTATACCATGATAAAAAATCTATACATTTAACTGAAATTAGTAAGCTCGATTATGGTTTTAATAAAGAAGCTGAAATTGGAGATGTTATATCTGAAATAATAAGTATAGTAAGAGGCGAAAAATCAAATAATAACCTAACGCTAAAAACGCCAGTTAAACTTCTAACATTAACTTTAAACAAAGAACTTAAAGCTGCACTAGAGATGTCTATAAAAGACTTTAAAGCTACACTATTTATAGAAGATCTGATAATAAATGAGTGTGAGAAAGATTACAGTGTAGATAAGATAGAACTTTCTTTAGAAGAAAATAATTAAAAATATTAGAAAGCTGCATTATACATGCAGCTTTTCTTTACATTACCTTTAATTTATGTTAAAATATACATAAAATAGGAAGTGAAAAAAGTGAAATATATAGTTGATAGCATAGATTCAAATAAAAGATTGGATGTTTATGCTAGTGAAAAAATAGATGGATATACCAGAAGCTATATAAAAAAACTTATAGATTTAGGATATATTCGTGTTAATGATAAAGGTGTAAAGGCTGGGTATGTATTAAAGACAAATGATGAGATAACTATAGATGAAATAGAGAAAAAGGAAATGACTATTAAGCCTAAAAATATTGATATAAATATAATGTATGAAGATGATGATATAATAATAATAAATAAAGAAAAAGGTATGGTAGTTCATCCACGGAAATGGAAATTATGAAGATACATTAGTAAATGGACTTCTTTATTCTCACAAGGGCAAACTATCTACTATAAATGATGTTATAAGGCCAGGAATAGTCCATAGAATAGATAAAGATACAACAGGGGTATTGGTTGTAGCTAAGAATGATAATGCCCATAAAAATCTATCTGAGCAGTTTAAAGTACATTCAATTACTCGTGAGTATGTAACTATAGTTAAAGGTATTATAAAAGAAGATGAAATAACAGTAGACAAGCCTATCGGAAGGTCAGTTAAAGATAGAAAGAAAATGGCTGTTACTGATAAAAATTCTAAAAGGGCAGTAACACACTTTAAGGTACTTAAAAGATTTTACATATCAAATATGACATATGTACTTGCTACACTTGAAACTGGTAGAACTCATCAGATAAGAGTACACATGAAGTATTTAGGACATCCACTTTTAGGGGATGAAGTTTACCGGAATGAGTCTTAAGGATTATAATATAACAGGGCATTTACTCCATGCTCAAAAGTTAGGGTTTATACATCCTACAGCCCAAAAGTACATGGAATTTTTTGCCCCAATCCCAGAAGAATTTGAAAATATACTTAATAAATTAGAAAATAGAGAAAAAAGTGCTAGTAACTAATAAAGAGTTACTAGCAGTATATATTAAACACACAAGCTTTGTGATAATATATAATATGTAACTATTTTTTAGTTGTGAAAGGAAAAATATGGTTAGATTAAATAAATTTATGTCTATGTGTGGCATTTGTTCAAGAAGAAAGGCAGATTCTTATATATCACAAGGAAAAGTTAAAATAAATGGAAAAATAGAATATGAACTTGGAAAAACTATTGATGAAAAAAAAGATAAAGTAGAATTTGAGGATAAAATTTTAAAAGTAGAAAAAAAGAAAATATATATAATGCTTAATAAACCATCTGGATATATAACTACAAGTAAAGAGCAGTTTGGAAGACCGTATATACTTGATTTAATTAATGAAAATGAAAGAGTATTCCCGGTTGGTAGATTAGATATGGATACAGAAGGACTTATACTTCTTACAAATGATGGTGATTTTGCAAATAAACTTATGCATCCTAAAACAGAAATTGAAAAAACATATATTGCTAAAGTAGATGGAAATATAACAGCTGATAAAATTAATAAACTAAAAAATGGTGTAGATATTGGTGGGTATATTACTAAAGAAGCAAAAGTTAGAATGTATTCTAAAAACTCTTTGGAAATTATAATACATGAAGGGAAAAATAGACAGGTAAGAAAAATGTGTAAATCTGTAGGTCTTAGAGTTGAAAAATTAAGAAGAGTTAAAATAGGAGCTTTAGAGCTAGGTGATCTTGAAGTAGGTAAATATAGAGTCATTTCTGAGGGGAAAATAAATAGTATTTTTAAATAAACAAAAAACAGAGAAACTATATATAAAGTATTTCTCTGTTTTTATTCTAACTTTTCCATAATATTAATGTTTCCTTTTTCTTGCAGCCTCAGATTTCTTTTTTCTTTTTACACTAGGCTTTTCATAATGTTCTCTTTTTCTCATTTCGGCTATTACACCATATTTTGCACACTGCTTTTTGAATCTAGCAAGTGCGTTTTCTAAACTTTCATTATCTCTTATTTTAATTCCTGGCATTATAAATTCCCTCCCTCCAGCTAGCGGGGAAATACCTAAATATCTTTATATCAATTTATAGTACTTCGACTTTGTTACCTATAAATTATACAAGAAAATCTATTATATGTCAAGTGCTAGCTGTTAAATTACATAATATGTAGAAAAAACTAGGTAATAATTTGTATATTTTATTTATATTTAATAGAACATAAATTGTATAAAAGGCATAATTAAACATGGAAAAAATATTCCATGTTTAATATTTATTATTTACTTTAATTCTTAAGCTCTATATCTTCAAAAAGAAGAGATTATTTTTATGAAAAAAAAATCTTTTATTAACTTTGCTAAAAAAATCTTTGAAATAAGAACTGAAACAAAGGCAGCAACTGCAAATGAAACTAGTATCTTAAGAACTATCTCAATTTTTGACTCCTTGATGGAATACGATAATGGTACAAATACAAGTTCTCCATTTTCATTATATCCTTTAAGTTTAGTAGTATAATTTGAGAAACTAGCTGATATACCTTTATCATTGACACAAAAGCTGTATCCTTTTTCAGGTATATTTATGTTTTCTTCTGAGCCTGGAAGATGTCTATGCCAAATTATCTCTGCTTGTTCCTTTAATTCAAGTATTTCTTCGCTTTTTTCTTCAGGTAATATTGGTGTCAGCCATAATATACCAATTGAAAATATTATGGTAAGCGGTATCATTAAAATACAAAATGAAAATAATAAGTTATTATTATATATCCATTTCCATTTTTTATGATTATTTATCTTTTTCATTAAGAGTCACTCCTTTAGAAATATCAATACTTTTCTTTATGCTTGAAATATGATACATTAAAAGTATTAAAAGACTACTTAAACCGTAGCCACTTCCAATACCCGCAACCAGTCCATATAATATTGGTTTAATTATATTTCTGTCTCCGTAAGGAGATGGAGCGTAAAAAAAGAATATAAAGAAAATAAACGATAGCAAGATAATTAAGCGTATCTGTGCATTTAAGAGCTCATCACACCACTTACCAGTTTCGTTATCTCTTATTTTGTCGCATAAATACTTTCTACTTTCTTTCATGACTATTTTTACTCCTTAACAGTATTTGTTCGTTGCTTATCAAAAATTCTTTGTAAATTTGCAGAAGCTATATTCTCTACTATATCTTTTACAAAGAAAGATAAAAGTATAGAAACAAGGACTACTAAAAAGTAAATAAATAAGTATGTAATAGCAAGTTCAACACTCATTGTTGAGGCTGAAGGTGGTAAAAGTGTTATCTTTCCATCTTCAATATGTCCATGTAAGGCAAAAAAGTATCCATGGCATTTCACAGTTATATCTTCATCGGTGCATGTGAAGATATCGTTGGTGTCAGACACTCTTACTGTTGTTTCTGTACCGGGAATGTGACTATTCCAAATATCATTACCTTGTTTCTCTAGTCTACTTACCTCATCCCCACAAGGAAAAAGTTGTATTGAGTGTAATACAAATGAGATTATTATTATAAGGGGTAATGCTACAATTATGAAAGCAAAAAGTTTAGATTTTTGGTATATAAATCTCCATACTTTTTCGTTCCTTTCATTAATTTCATCTTGAGTCTTTTTCATGATATACCTCCACATTAAATTATTTTTTGGTTTTAAAAATGAACAGATATATTATATCATACTTTACATAAAATGTAAAGCTTATATGGCTTTCTCAATTAATAAATTACATAATATATAGAGAATATTAGGTAATAAATTTATATTTAATAGACTACAAATTGTATAAAAGGCATAATTAAACATGGAAAAAATATTCCATGTTTAATATAAGTTAAGTATTTGGCTTTTCCATAGCTTCTTTTATTTTTTTCACTTTCCACTCAGCAAAAGGTTCAATTGCCATAGAAGTAAAAATGGCTCCTAAAACAGCACCAAACAATGCACTTATAATTGCTTCAAAGGGTGATATTGGATAATAATAATAATAATACTCATCACGTCCAGTAGATGTATAATCTAACTCACCATTTGAGTTATAATATAACGTTATTGTACCTATATAGTCACTGATTGAGGCCTTAATTTTCTCATCACTTACTTCAAATTTGTAGTTATCTAATGTTATACTGGCTGTTGTACCAGGAACGTGGGCTGTATATACTGTTATAGCATTTGATTTTAACTTTTCAAATTCTTCACTTCCTTCTTCAAGATATTTTTGATTGCTATTACAAATCATAAACATAGAGACAAAGATTGCAATAAACAAAAATGCAGATAGCAAATAATATGCAGAATTGCCTTTAGAAATTTCTTCCCATCTTCTTAATTTTTTTTCATAGTTATTTTGATTAGTCATAAACTCCTCCTTGTAGTTACATATGTTCGTTAATTTTTTCTACAATTTCCCTTAATATGAAATACAAAATAATGGATAGAAGTGAGCTAAAAAGAAGTAATGCTAGTATTGCAGCTATAATTTTACAATTATCATCTGTAGTTATTGTACATTCAAATTCTAATTTTCCTTCATCATTGTAATTTCCTATGACGCTACCTAAATACCCTTTTTTATTCCCAATAATTTCGGTGTCATTTACAGTAAAACTATAGTTAGAACCAGGTATATCAATAGATTCTACCACTCCAGTAGTATGACTTTCAATTAGAGATATTGATATTTGTTTCAAATCTTCAACTGCATTTGTATCAGTTTCGAGATGAGGATAATTTAAACATAGAATAAACATAGGAAAAAATGATGCTATAAAAAGTATAATAATAATTGTCCGCAAGATAGCTTCTGCATGAATATAGAAAATATTCCAACGAGCTCTCTTAAGCCGATTTTTTTCTGAATTAATAGTTTTACAAAACATATTTAACCTCCTAATTATTTTAAGTTTTAGTATGGATTTATGAGGATATTATAACATAATGGACATAAGATGTAAAGTTTTAGCATGATTGTATTAACATATGGCTTTTATATAAAAATTTAAGAGCGAGTCTTAGATAAAATTATTCTAAGATTCACTCTAAAATTAAATTTATATATATTTTCCTGAAAATGTATATCTCTTATAAAACTTATCAACAGTGTTTGATAATATCCAGCAGAGAATAAGTGATATACATATACTTAAAAAAAGGCTTTTTGCTAAATATCCCATTGCATAAAACAGATCAGAATTTGTAGTTGTAACTTCAAAAGATAAGTTTCCATATTTATCAAGAGTTCCTACTAAAGTGTTAACGTAATTTGAGCTTTTAGCTTCAACGCCTGTGTCTGTAACTTTAAATTCATATTTTGAATCATTTGATTTAACTTGGTATACATTACCTGGGATTCGATTTTCATATAAAGTTTCTGCGACAGTCGTCAAATGACTTACTACTGAGTCATTTGTGTTAAGGTTTGGTTTTATCTCTAAAATGACGAAAATTGCGAAAGGTATTACAATAATCCATGAGAATATTGTTGCGATACCAAGGTTTTCTTTGATTTTATACATTTTTTGCCAAAAACGTCTTTTCTTGTCATTGTTATTAAACATACAAAATACCTCCGTTATTATTAAAATAGTTTTTATTATTTGATACGATGTTATTATACCATAATTTGTATAAAAATTAAACAATTTATTGTATTTCTATATAATAAATTACATAATATATACAAAATACTAGATAATAATTTAATATGTATTATATAATTTAAACATGGAGTTAAAATTTACTCCATGTTTAATATCAATATTTAAGACTTTTATACTTCATCTTTTTCACACTCTGACTGTTTTATTTTTTCATATTTTTTTAGACGATATTCAGCAATATTTATAATAGCACAAAAACAAATCATTCCAAAAAGAACACCTACCATTATACCTAAAATAGCACCAACAGGTATAGATTTCTTCTTGTAATCCATATATTCAGAATAACTTGATGACTGAAATTTTAACTCTCCATTAGAATCATAGTACCCTTTTATTTCGCCAAAATATCTAGTATCTTTAGCTACAATTTCTGCGTCACTTACTGTAAATGTATGATATCCTAATGATGATTCAGATTTCAAGCCTTGAATGTGTGTTTCATATATAGTTGTTGCTTCAGATTTTAAAATTTCAAATTCATTACTTCCCTCTTCAAGAAATGGATTCGTTCCAAAATTATACAAGACAATAGCAAGTGTAGCACTCATAATAATTATTATTACAAATATAGATATATGAGCATTGTTATGTACTTTTTCCCAAAATATTTTCTTATCTTCAAGTGTTTTTTGTTTCATAATGATCCTCCTTGTAGTCACTTAGATTTAGAATATAAACTTTTGATGAATTATACCATAATTTAAGTTAAATGTAAATAATGACTTAGATTTAAGCTTTAAAACATGATAGTAATTAAAAAAATAAAAACCGGGTAAAAATTTTCCCGATTTTTATTCTTGTAATTTGAAAACCACGGGTTACACCCGTGGTTCTTGAAAAGCAGTAGCGTTC
>CAZXLZ010000049.1:0-9514 GCA_964642045.1 uncultured Clostridiaceae bacterium | reverse complement strand
ATTTATCAGATTTAGAAAATCTTATGAGTATGGAAAATCCTCCTCATCATCATCCTTTAACTGGTCCAATTTATGTGGAAGGAGCAAAAAAAGGCGATTTCTTAAAGGTTCATATTGAAAAAATCAAAATAAAAGAGATGGCGCAAATGCTTTCAAAAAGTGCAGGTATTGCACCGCTTGAAAAAACGGATGATTTCGACTTTTCTTCAAGATTTCCTGTTATTGCAGACATAAAGGATGAAGAAGGAACTCTTAGGTATTTTAAAAATCAGTTAAATTTAAAAATTTCACCATGCATAGGAATGATTGCGACAACCCCAGAAGAAGGCAAGATTAAGACAGGACATATTGGAGTAACAGGTGGAAATTTCGATAATCCATTTATTGCAGAAGGAGTAGATATTTATTTACCTGTTGAAATTGAAGGTGCAGGACTATACTTAGGTGATGTACACGCAAAGCAAGCTTATGGTGAGCTTAGCGGTATAGCATTAGAGGCAAGTGCAGATGTTGAAATAAAAGTGAGTGTTTTAAAGCCTTGGATTCCATTTGAATCATCTCCAATATTTATTATGGGTAAGGAGCCTCTTACAAAACAGAATTCACTTGCAGTTATAGGGATTGGAAAGAACTATAAAAATGGTGATGAAGCTGTTAATGATGCTTTTTTTAAGGCAATTGAAGTTGTAAAGAGATTAAAACCTACAATGAACGAAATGATGATAAGATCTCTTTTATCATTAATTGGAAATTCTATGGCAGGACAGGCTTACTCAAATACCTCAGAGTCTACAAGTCAAATTCTTTTTACAGAAACAGAGCTAAGGTCAATTTATAGCACTGAAAATCCAGACATATTAAAAGAATTAGAGTTATGCTTATTCAAGGATATAGAAAAAAGTAGCTCTGATGGAAAAACATTAATAACAATAGGTGCTGTAAAGGGAAGGCTTCAAAAGGTACTGCATAAATATCTTGAATCTTTAGGTATAAACATTCCTGAAATAAATTCAAGAATGTTGGTGTATGACATAGAAACTGATAAATGTATTTTAAGGATTCATTTATTAAAATGGGCAGATATAACGAAGAACTGTGAAAAGTTTGACCTTGTTATATATGGAGCAGATAAATGGCTTGAAAACTCAAATAAAGCTTTTGTAGCACTTAAGTATTTTGAACAAAATGATTGCAGAATGAGTATATTAGTTCCTGAAAATTTAAAAAGCTACCCTCTTTCTTATTTCTTAGAAAGAAAAATTGCAACAACATATCCGAGTGTATTAAAGCAAAATTACCCTATAAATGATAGTAATATTGTAAATATGGAAGGAAGTGTTGAAGCAAGCGTTAAGATGGGATGGGCAAGCTCTATTTTCGATGTTGTGGAAACAGGAGAAACTGCGAAAGTAAACGGATTAGTGGAGCATTCAGAAGTAATCAAATTTGGAGCAGTTTTAGCAACAGCTCGAATAGATAAACTTCCACTTTTCATAAACTTAGGTTTAATCGATGCTATTACAGATAAAAGATGTATAGCTTTTGATGGAATTGATGGCTCTGGAAAATCTACACTGGCAAAGGCATTAGTTCAATCAGGTTTATTTGCAAATTCACCTGTAGTTTTAGTAGAACCTTTTTCTGGTAAAGTAGGAAAAGATGCTTTTTCACTATGGAAAAATGGAAAATATGATTTATGGGCAAAAATTGTAGGAAAACAGCATTGGACAGCGAGAAATATTGTTAGCACAGTATATGATCGCTCAATACTTACTGCAATTGTGGACATCATAAAAGACAAAGAAAAAGTAAGAAATATTTTACAGTCGTGGAAGCCATTTCCTGATTACTTATTCTACTGCAAAATTAATGCAAAAGAAGCATATGAACGAAACAAAAATAGAAGTGTGAGTGACGAATTCGATGGCTTACAATCTTTGGAGGAGTATGAACTTATGTATGATGAAGCAGTAAAGTTTTTAAGGGAAGAAACAGACATAATGGTAATAGAGCTTGATGCTAGCATTTCAACTAAAAAAAATGTAGAAAGGGTAAAGGATATATTACAAAATGGAAAATGTAAATAAATATAGCTATTTAAAGCAAATCGATTTTGAGAGTCTGCAAGTAGTTGCAAATGGAAAGTCTAAAACAATATATGCTTTAGATGAAGAAACAGCAATTATGTTTTACAAACCGCATTTAAGAAGTGTCACCAATAAAAGGGAAGGAGTAATTGAAGGTACAGATGTATATCGCATGTATGCAACAATTTTTTTCCTTAACCTTATGGAAGAAAACGGAATTCCTACAGAACGTGTAAATGATAAAATTTTAGACATAAATGGAAAGTTTGCAATTCTGATCAAGCGGTGCAAACCACTTCCAATTGAATGGATAAGAAGATATTATGCTGCAGGTTCAATAGTAAGGCTTTTCCCTACGTTTGTAACAGAAGGACAGAAATTTGATACACCGCTTAATAAGTATGATGCAAAAATTGATGTCAGCCTTACAGGAGGAATTGATGATCCTACAATGAACGAAAGCTATATAACAGGTCTTAATCTTATGACAAAGAAACAGTTTGACCAAGCTGATGCAATGCTTTCAAAAATAGGAGATATTTTGAACGATGTATATTTAAAAGCTGGTATAAAACTAATCGACTTAAAAATGGAGTTTGGTATTTTAAATGACAAAGTAATTCTTATTGATGAACTTAGTCAGGACTGCATGAGAGCAAATGATATTAATACAGGGGAAACACTAACCAAGGATGCATACAGGCAGTGGAAAACACCAGAGGAAGTTTTAAAGACGTATGAAACCTTTTTAGAGCGTATGTGCCCTAATTATAAAGAACTTGTTATTAAACTATAAATATTTTTTTAGGGGCTTTTAGCCCCTAAGGAAAGGATAAGATATGAAAGTAGATATTATAGTAGGCGGTTTATACGGAGATGAAGGAAAGGGAAAAGTGGTAAGCTTTTTAGGAACGGAAAACGATTATGACTATGTATTCCGGGTAAATGCCTCCACAAATGCAAGTCATACTGTACAGTTAGAGGACTTTGAGGGTACTATTGTTACAAAGCAGTTACCATCAGTATTTTTTAGTGATAGGATGAAGTTTGTTGTTGGACCTGGAGCAATCCTTAATTTATCGGCATTAAGAGACGAAATATTATTAAGGCCAGATAATTTAAAAGGAAAAGTTAGTATTGCATCATCAATATGTTTATTAATAAAGCCATATATTGAAAGTACAATAGGTTCAACAATATCTAAGTCATTTGGCAGTACAAATCAGGGGACAGGTATAGCTGTAGTTGCAAGAACAAGAAGACATTGCATACGTTTGTATGATGTTCAAAATTGTGTCCATGGAAAGATATCCCATGAAGAATTGTTAGAAAAAGTAAAATTTACAGCAGTTCAGACCAAAAAAGAACACTTTGAAAATGCTTCCAATGAGTATTATGAAGAAATTTTGCAGGAACTCATAAAAAGTTATGAGGAAATATACGAAAAAGTAGGGGAGTTTTCAGTCGATTATACGAGACTGTTAAATAGTATACCTAAATCTTCAAAAATACTTATTGAAGGTTGTAATGGAATAATGCTAGACAATCTGCATGGACTAAATCCATACACAACTAGTGCATCTACATCAATAAATGCATTACTTAATGGTGCAAATATTTCACCGTACTTTCTGAATGAAATGTATATTATTGTTACAGGATACTTTTGCTGTCTAAACAAGAGACCGTTTTTAACTGAAATGGACTTAGAAGAAGCAGAAAAAATATATGCAAATAATTCAGAAGTAGATGATGCAGAAGGCATGAGAAGGAGAATAGGCTGGTTTGACTTACCAACTCTAAGAAAATCATTAACAGGTCATGAAGGTGCTAAATTAATAGTAAATAAATTAGACATAATGAAGGACTTAGAAAAGGTAAAGATATGCACAGAATATAAACTTTCAAATGGAGAAATTTGTAATTATATGCCTGACAATATAAAAGAACTTGAAGGAGCACAGCCAATATACAAGGAGTTTGAGGGCTGGGGGGATATAAGCAGTGCCAAAACAAATGGTGATTTACCAAAAGCATTGCTAGAGTTCTTAAACTTCATAGAAAGAAATACAAACTCGAAGATATCCTATATAGGAAATGGAAGAGGGAAAAATTCACTTATAAAGTTATAAAAAATAATAACACCAACTTAGATTTAAGTTGGTGTTATTGATTTTGTATAGTATGATATTGTTAAAAAATGACTTCAGAGCTGAAGTCATTTTTTTGTAATAAAAAAAATTATAAAAAATATAATTTATTAATACTTGTACTATTTTAAGGAGGTACTAATAAATTATGGAGAATGTTATAAGCGCTAGAAGACTTAGAAAGAGTATGCTTAACAATTTAGAGTATAATGAATATAGTGGTAATTTTTATGAAACAAAGAAAGAAAATGATAGTAAAAAGATAAGTTTAAAAGATAAATTTTTTATAAAAGCTGCTATTTCATCTGTTATACTTTTTGCAGTTATATTCTTAGTTAATAATTATAAAGAAGAACTTGTAAATAATAAAGTAATATATAGATTATATGAACATTATAAATTTGATTTTTCTAGGGAGCTTATTTTAAATAATTTTGAAAATGCTGTAATTTCTATAGATAAAGTAACAGGTGATATTATCCCTAAAAAAGTAAAGGAAAATATTATTAACTTTTATAATAATAAAGGAAAAAATTTTATATTAAATTTTGGATATATAAATTCTATACCAAAAGAGGAAAATGAGATTTATCTTTACGATGAACCATTGACTGAAGAAAGCGTAATTACCAAAAATGAAGTTAATATAGATGTAAAAAATATGCTAAGTAATATAGAGATAATAAATCCAGTAGAAGGGACAGTTACATCAAAGTTTGGTGAAAGAGACGAAATTTTTGAAGGAGTAAATCCATATCATACAGGTGTTGACATTGCAAATAAACTAGGAACTGATATTGTGAGCGCAAGTGATGGTATAGTAACAAAGGTAGTATATGATGATAAATATTATGGTAATTATATTGAAATAAATATAGATGATATAATATTCAAATATGCACATTTAAGTGAAATATTAGTAGAAGAAAATGCAGTAATAAAACAAAGTGATGTAATAGGTAAGATGGGGTCAACTGGTATGTCTACAGGTCCGCATTTACATTTTGAAATAAGATATAATAGTGAAGTGATAGATCCACTTACAGTTCTTAATTTAATATGAGAGTAAAAATAAAAGAATTTATAATAGAGATAAAATATTCATTCTTAATAATTTTAATAATGAATATTTTATCTATTAAAATTAGAAATATTTTTAAATATTATTTTGCATGTTATATGTTTATAATGTTTCATGAATTTTCACACATAATAGTAGCGCTTATTTTTAATTATACATGTAGTAAAATAGAATTTAGTATGTGTGGAATGTGTGCAAATATAGCACTTAAAAATAAATCTAAAAGGGAAATTTTTATATATTTAGCAGGACCTCTGTCTAATATTTTATTTGCATTTTTATTTTTAAATAATAATTTTATATTTAAAATAAATTTAATACTAGCACTTATAAACTTAATTCCTGTTTTTCCTCTTGATGGATATAGAATATTTAAATTATTAAATACAAACACAAAAATTTTAGAAAATATTATGTATGTATTTATCTTAATATATATTGTGATTACAAAAAATTTTAATTTATGTGTATTTTTTGTATATATTATATTTTTACGCTTAAATGTTAGAAATAACTAACTTTTTAGTTGGTGAAATTTGTCTATTTCATGTACATTACAAAATTATTGCAATTATTTCATCAAAATGCTTGATTTTTATTAAAAAAAATAGTATGATATATGTAGTTTATTTTGGGGGGATAACAGTGGCAATTGGCGATATAATTGTTGGATTAGATATTGGCGCTTCTAAAGTTTGCTCACTTGTAGGACAAGTCAATAAGTTCAATGAAATAGAAGTCATCGGTTATGGAATGACTGATAACACAAGTGTAAAAAAAGGTAAAATATTATATCCACAATATGCTGCAAAGTCTGTTACAGAAGCAATATCTATGGCAGAAGAAATATCAGGTCTTGCTATAAATTCTGCATATGTAAACTGTAAAGGATGTAATGTTAGAACTCACAGAATAACAATTACTTCAATTCCAAATAACCCTGATGATGGTCTTAGCGTTCAAGATATAGATAGTGTATTTGAAAAGATACAGATGTCTACAGTAATAGAAAAGGGAGAGCAGATAATAGATATTCTGCCAGTTGAGTATATTATAAATGGAAAAGTTTATACACAAGATCCACTTGGAGCATTTTGTAGAGAATTTGAAGTTACAGCTGATGTAATAATCGCAAAAGAGGATTATTTAGATGGTGTGCTAAAGACTTTTAACTTAGCAAATTTAAAACTAGATGGTATAATTTGTGAGACACTTGCAACTTCAAGTATAGTTGTTATACCAGAAGAAAAAAAGATAGGAGTTCTTTTAATAGATATAGGTGCAGGTCATACTGATATATCTGTATATAAAGACTCACAGCTTCAGTATTATGATACTATACCTGTAGGCGGTGACCATATAACAAATGATTTAGCGCTTACATTTAACATTTCTCAAGATGAAGCAAACAAGATAAAGAGGCAGTATAATCTAGCAATACAAGCTATGATAAAAAATAATCATGATGTAAGACTTTCTACAGTATCTGATGTTAATATGAGAAATATTGTTAAATGTAGTGATATAGTAGGCGTTATTGAGGCAAGAGTAAAAGAAATATTTCATATTATAAGGAAAATAGTAGTTGAAAACAAATTAGAAATGAAAGTGGAATGTACTGTTATTACTGGTCAAGGCCTTAGTAACATTGTTGGAGTAGAAGAGCTTGCAATGCTTATACTTAAACAAAATCAAGTAAGAATTTGTTCACCAAAGCTTGTAAATGTTATAAAGCCTCAGCATACAACTGTTTTTGGTATGGTTAGGTATATTTCTGCACTTGGTGTTAGTAGGCATGTAAATAGTGAAGTTGAAATAGTTACTGAGCCTCAGTTTAAAGAAAGAATAATAGATGCATTTGATAATGCTAAAAATAAATTTAAGAGCTTATTTAATAAAGGAAGTAAGAATAATAAGGAGGAGTTTTAATGGAATCTCAAGGATCAATGGCAACAATAAAAGTAGTAGGTGTTGGTGGAGCTGGCAATAACGGTGTAGACAGAATGATAGATTTCGGTGTAAAGAATGTAGATTTTATCACTGTTAATACTGATAGACAGGCATTAGAACGTTCAAAAGCAGAAACCAAAATACAAATAGGTGAAAAGCTAACAAGACGGACTTGGTGCAGGGGCTAATCCTGAAGTTGGAAAATGTAGTGCAGAAGAGTCTAGAAATGAAATAGCAGAAGCAATAAAAGGAGCAGACATGGTTTTCGTTACTTCTGGTATGGGTGGAGGAACTGGTACTGGTGCTGCACCAATAGTTGCAGAAGTATCAAAGCAATTAGGTATCCTTACAGTAGGAGTTGTTACAAAACCTTTCCCATTTGAAGGTAAAAGAAGAATGACTCAAGCTGAAAGTGGAATAGAGGAGCTAAGAGAAAATGTAGATACTCTAATCATTGTTCCAAATGAAAAACTCCTTCAAGTAGTTGAGAAAAATACATCAGTTACAGAAGCTTTTTCTATGGCAGATGATATATTAAGACAAGGTGTACAAGGAATATCTGACCTTATTACTAAACCAGGTCTTGTAAATCTAGATTTTGCAGATGTTAAAACTATAATGCTTGATGCAGGTATTGCACATATGGGTATTGGTAGAGCATCTGGTGAGCATAGATCACAAGAAGCAGCAAGACAAGCTATACATAGTCCACTACTTGAGACTTCTATTGAAGGTGCTGGCGGAGTACTTATAAATATAACTGGAGGAAAAGATTTAGGGCTTCTTGAAATAAATGAAGCAACAGAACTTGTACAAAAATCAGTTGATCCAGAGGCAAACATTATATTTGGTACAGTTATTGATGAAAATATACAAGATGAAATAATTATTACAGTTATTGCAACAGGATTTGCAAAACCAAACTTCACAGATATGAAACTTGATAATATTGTAGGAGATGCAATAAAAGCAGCAGTTAATAATAACACAAAAATTTCTAATTCTGATTATAAAGTGGATTTAGATATACCACCATTTCTTCGTAAATCTAAATCTGAATAATATATAGATTATAAAATATAAGTAATTTAATGTAGATAAAATAAAAAAACGTTGATTTTGCTTTAAGCAATTTCAACGTTTTTTGCATATTTTAAGTTATTCAGCTTTTATTTTATTTAATACTTCACTATATTCTTCCTTATTTAAGTATGATCTATCAAGATAATTTTCTTCGATATGGTCATTTTTATATAGTAGTATTTTATAAACTGATTCATCAATTTTACTTTCTTCTATTTCATTGTTATTTACAGCTTCTTTTATTATATCTACAGTCTGCCTTGCACCGTTTGGCATAAGTAATAGATCTACACCAGCATTTATAGCTTTTACATATATTTCTTTGTCCGTGTAATTTTTGGTTAAGGCTCCCATATTAAGAGCATCAGTAATAACAAGTCCTTCAAAGCCATATTTCTCTTTTAATAAATCTGTAATAACTTCTTTAGATAAAGATGCAGGAGTATTATCTCCAGTTATTTGTGGAATTGCTATATGGCCTATCATAACCATATTTGAAGTTTTTACTAAACTCTTAAATGTTTTTAAATGTACTTCCTCTAATTCTTCTACAGTTTTATCTATAATAGGCAGATCTACATGTGAATCTGTAGCTGTATCTCCATGACCAGGAAAATGTTTAATACAAGTATTAACTAAGTTTTCTTCCATTCCTTTTTGAAGAGCCTTTGCCATATTAATTACTATATTTGCATCAGATGAAAGTGATCTTCTTCCAATAATAGCATTATTAGGATTACTATACACATCTACTACTGGAGCAAAATCTAAGTTAATTCCAAGTGTTCTAAGCTGACTTGCCATAATTTTTCCTACTTCTGTAGCCAGTTTCTCATCGTTTGTTTGCCCTAAGTAGTACATGTATGGTATATCTGTAACTTTTATATCAGTAATTTTCTTTAATCTTTGTACTGAACCACCCTCATAATCTGTTGCAATAATCATAGGAATTTCAGAATCGTTTTGCATATTTTTTACAAAGCTCAAAGTGTTATCATAAGTAGAATAGTTATCTGACATAAGTATAAATCCACCAGGTTTAACAGTTTTTATTATATTTTGAAGTTCATCTGTATATTCAGTGCCAGTATAATAAATTATCAACATTTGTGCAATCTTTTCTTCTAAAGTCATATTCTTTACTTGATCTTTTATTTTTTCTT
>CAZXLZ010000048.1:0-9606 GCA_964642045.1 uncultured Clostridiaceae bacterium | reverse complement strand
CGGTAAATACAGCTAAAATATCTAAATATACAATATATGGAACTCATTTAAATATCTATGGAGATTTAAATTTAAATGGTATAGAAATCCTTGAAGATAAAAATTATAATATAAAATTTATATGTTTTAATAGCACCGGAATCGAGCAAAATATAGAATTTACATATGAAATAAAAAACAATAATATATCTTTTGAAACATCAAAATATATAAATAAAGGAATATATCTAGAAGATATAGAAAATGATAATTATACATTCTATATAAAAGTAACAAATATAGTAACCGGACTTTCTACATATTACCCTTTAGAAAATTCTACTGAATATAAAGATTTAGAGTATTATACAATAACTAAAAACAATTCTAATAACTATATAAATCTATTTTGGAATGAAGAAGGACTTAATCTTTCATGCAAAAAAACTACACTTCCAGAAAATGTTTATGATATAGTAATAGATGCCGGGCATGGTGGAACAAGTACTGGCGCTATCCATAACGGATACAAAGAAGCAGATATTAATTATGATGTAAGTATTAAATTAAAAGAAAGTTTAGAAAAGCTTGGTCTAAAAGTTTTACTTACTCGTAATATGAAAGATGAAACAGTAGAAAATTATAATGAAGATGGTAGAGCAGTACTTCCAAATATAGTAAAATCAAAATTATGTTTTTCTATTCATAATAATTCTTCAATTTATGAAGATAGCGCTGGTGTTGAAGTATATGCACCAAACTTTGCAGATTTAACTTTTGCTAAAGATATTGCAAATAGTATTGTAAGCATGACTTCTTCTTCATACTCTAGAAATACTGAAGGTTATGTTTCAGATGGCGTATATGTATTAAAATTTACTAATGAAACTATTGAAGAATGCCTTGATGAAGCAAAAGAAGATGGATATGAGCCTTATGAAATGTCCTTAGAAACAAATATGTTTTTTATGATACGTGAAGTTGGAGGAATTTGTACAGGAGCATATATGGATGGTAGAGATGTAAAAAATGGCAAAAATCCATATTGGAACTCAAATATAACTGCTGAAAGCTATTTATTAGAACTTGGTTACGTAAGTAATAAAGAAGATATAGAGAACGTTGTAACAAATATGGATAAATACGTAGAAGCAATTACAAAAAGCATTAAAACTCATTTAGAGCTTTAATGCTTCTTTTTTTATTTTAAATACATAATAATATCTCCTGCTTTTACATCTTTCTCTTTATACTTAATTAGCTCGTCCACTGTAACTAGCTGATAACCTCTTTCTTTAAGTATCGGAACAACCATTTCTACCGCTTCTGCTGTACTTTCATAAAGATCATGCATAAGAACAATATCACCATCTTCAATATTCTCTAGTATATGATTTTTCACCATTTCAGCATTTCTAGTTTTCCAATCTAAAGTATCTATATTCCATAAAATCATTGGCGTAGTAACTACCGATTTTACCAAATCATTCCTATTACCATATGGAGGTCTTAAAGCTGTACATTTTTTACCTGTGATATCAAAAATTTTTGATTCTACATAACCTATTTCATCTCTAATTGTCTGCTCATTTTGCAAATTTAAGTTAAGATGATTTCTAGTATGATTTGCTACTTCACTTCCTTGATTTAATATTTCATTTAGGATCTCAGGATTTTGATCTACCATATATCCTACAACAAAAAATGTTGCTTTTGAGTTATATTTAGTTAAAGTATTTAAAATTCTTCTTGTATTATTAACTGTTGGACCATCATCAAAAGTTAGTGCTATCATAGGTTCATATGGATTTATTGTACCTGAAAATACTTCATCATATCTTGCAACATTTGACTTAGTAAATATGCCATTTTGCAAATATTCATCAATATCATTATATTTTATATCTATATGATCTAAACTAGCTTTATCGAATATTCTTATACTATCATTAAAAAGTATAAAATTATCATAATCTAAGTTATTTTTCTTACTTTCACATAACTTTTTAAAATCATCTATATATTCTGATTTTATAACGTTTGTTAGTTTTATCATTTTATTATTTTTTTTAAGTCTAGATACACTACATATGTAATTTTCTTTTTTATTTCTATATGTTACAGTTATATCTGCTGATAGCGACGTTACTCTTTCGTTCATATCATATTTTTTATACACAATATCTATCTTCTTAAATTTGCTATAATCAGATATTTTATATATGACTGAATTATCAATTTCTATTTTATTTACTAAGTCTATTACATTTTGTTTTAATTCACTATCATCTACATCTAAATTTACAAGCCCTAAACTATATATATTTTCACCTTTTAGTTTATCAAATTTATTTGTTATTTCTAAGTCATTATAATACTTACCCATATAATTTACTGATACATATATGGTTAATATTAATAACATTAAAATAATTATTATAGCAAAATTTATAACAAGAATTATATCTAAAATATGATTTTTTCTTTTATTCTCTAAAGGAATAATTCCTAAATCTAAAATATTTTCCTCTATATTTTCATTTTCCATAAAAACTACTTCCTATATAACATAAATCATTATACTCCTTTTAGTGACTTTTTTCAACATAAGATACAAAAAATCCACATGCAAATTTATGCACATGAATTTCTTTTATTTATATTATATATCAGTTATGTTTGTTCATATATTTCATAAATCTTTGCCAGTCATATCTAGTTAAATAATGTGTTCCCTTTCTTAAGTGATATCCAATATCTCCTTCTAAATATTCACATCCAGGCTCTAAATAACTTTCTTTATCATATATAAAACCTTTCTTATCAAATTTGTTATATACTTTACTTGTTTCTATACAGCATCTAAATTCAGCTTTAGGATCTGCCCATAAATCTTCACTTGCACTAGCAATATATAAATATCTTGGATATATTAGTGATGTTAAAAAATGTTGATCAAATTCTAAATTTTCATCCTGATCCATATATTTTTGATAATTACTACAAAACCAGTATGGAAATTTACTACAAATATCCCTTATTTTTTCCCCAGCTTTTCCTTTAGTTATAGCTGCTCCTGAATTTCCTGAATCATTTGATATTACAAATTTAAATCTTTCATCGAATGCACCTGTTAAAAGAGCAGTTTTCCCAAGTCTTGAAAAGCCTACTATAGCAACATTTTCCTTATCTATTTCATTTAACGTTTTTATATAATCCATTACATGCATACATGCAAATGCCCATATACCTATTTTTCCAAAATTTCTATTTTTTCCTTCATATAAATTAAAGTATTTACTAAGGCCATTTGTAAAGTCATCATTATCTGATGTTATATCTTGATAATATACTGATATTACAGCAAAGCCATTATCTAAAATTTCATTTACTGGTAAGTTTTTATTAGGAAATGTGTTATAAAAATCTAGATATATGAATGCTTTACATTTATCTTTAGATTTAGGAATTGCCACTTTAATACCAAAAGAAAAATCATCATCCATATGTATAGTTAATAAGACTTCTCTATATATAGCTGTTCCACCACAATAGTTTTCATCTTCTTTTATTATTTTACTAGATATTTTATAATGCTTATTTGGAAAATATCCATACTCTTCTTTTGAAATAATTTCCTTTATTTCTTCTTTTCTCAAATTCCAATCTTCTAAAGATATTACTTCTTTTCCATTATTAAATTTTAGTACATCTGGAAGTAATAATCTATCTATACTTTTGTTTTCCATATACTTTTATCTCCTACCTTAACTCTAATTTTCTTATATAATAGCATTAAAGCAGATACTTTAAAATATCTGCTTATATACTTAAAACTATTCTTGTTTTTCTAATTTCTTTTTTTGTACTCTTTTTGATGTTACCATAGATGCTACAATTAACATTACAAAGCTTCCAATTAAGAAAACATAATATACTATCTCTTCCTTAAAACACCTCACAATAGTATATATATCATAAATTTTATAAATTATCAATAATTTATATATAAATTTAATCTTTACTATTTTTATAAGTTATAAATATATGTGATATTCCAAATATTACAGATGATATAATAAGTAATAAATTTTTTAATGTTACCCCACTAATAAGAAATATTAATGTAGGCGCTACTGAAAGTATTAATGCCTTATTTAAACTTGTATGTTTAAAATATAATGCCCATATAATCAAATAAAGTAATAGTAGTAATAGATTGCAAAACATATAAATTAGCATCATTTCTACACTAGAAAAGCCAAATTCTTCTATTCCGAAATGGGCATATCATAAATATAATAGAAGTATATCTACCTATTTGTTCTAAATAAAGTACCCATTTACTCTTATATCTATATACTATATCTTTATTTTTTTTAGCATATAAAATATTAGGTATTAGCATTATGATTACTACTAATGCTCCAAAAAAACTAATCATATTTAATTTCATATTTATACCTTTCTTAAAGTATAATTACTTGATTCCACATAATTGCTTTACATAGTTATAAAGTTCAGTATTTTGAGAAAAATCAGCTTTAGCGTAAAAATTAACAACATTTTTTTCTAATATTCTTCATATTTACTAAATTAATAACAATACGTATTAAAGAAACAATAACTAATAAAAAAGCACTTATTATAAATATTACTCCTACACATGTAAAATATCCAACACTAGTAAGGGCTTCAAGGCCATATGTTTTCTTATTATCTAATATAAACATTACTATAAAACTAATAACTAATACAAAAATATCAATTATGTAAAAAATTTTAATTTTCTTATTCATTACGCTTCTCCATCATTTATATATTTAAAATATTTCTTTCTTTTTCTCATTCAATTATTACAAATCAAACATAATAGCAGGTAACCAAAATGAAGTGAACCCAAAAATTTAGACACTTTTTGGATTCAATTCATTTTTACAGTGGTTATATTTTAATTTAAATTTTTATTTGTTACTTTCTTTAGACTTAACTAGTAGTGTAATAAACATTCCTATAGATACTACTACATATAAATATGTAATATATGTTCCGATGGCTGGTATATACTCCAAAAGTCTTGATGATATAAATACTATTACTGAAAGTATAAATTTCTTTAACTTACTATTAAATAAATCTCCATACTTTGTCTTTAACATGCATTTAGAAATAATACTTCCAAAAACAAATATTCTAATAGAAATAGAAAGTAACATCACACCAGCAAATACTATTATAAGCGGAATGCCTATACATAAAAGCCCAAATATAGAAATAAGTATAAATATCAAAATGAGTGGTATACTAGCAATAACAGCTATAAGACCTGATATAAAAACAAATGCTATCTTCGAAGTAATTTTTTCTGATATTTTAGTAAATATCTTAGATTTTGAATCAACGAGAATATATATTGCTCCAAAGATTAATGCAGTAATAACTATACTAAATACTGGAATATTAACTTTTCTTCCATTTTGTTTTATCTCTGTCTTAACAATATTTACAAAATCTTTTTGAATATTAGGAACTGTTATATCATTTGCGGATTTACAATATACTTTACCAGTAATATTAGAACTTTCTGATATATTCAAACTATCTGTATATACCCTAAGCCCACCTGATATAACTGAGCTAGCAGAGACTTCAACATTTCCACATGTTGCAATAACATTTCCTTCAATTTTACCTTCGCAAGTTAAATTCTGTGCGCTTGCAATTATTTCGCCTATAACATTAGAATTTTCTTTTAATGTAAGATTCCCAGAAAATACTATAACAGTTTCTTTTACTGTACCATCTATAACTACTGTTGGAGAAATTAATATAGCATTTTCAATATCTTTATTTATATCTATTCTATCTTGTGACACAAATACTTGGAATTTTGATAAATCTTCAATTACATTTATAGCTTTTGTTGATATTGCCATACCAGATTTAAAAGTAGCCTTATCTATCTCTATCCTGCCACTTGAAATTCTCATAAATGGTAATGTATTTGTTTCATCATAGTAATCACTAAATCTGCAAATATCACTATCTACCGAATAATCAAACATTTCTCCTGCAAAGACATTTGCAGAAAAAATAGATACACACGTAATAATCATTATGATGGTAGCTATACAAAACTTTTTCATTTATTTTCCTTCTTTCTTTTTATCATCTAATTTACATAGTAAATATGCAAGTATGTAACCTATAGTAAATGTCAAAACAGATATTATAAGTTCTGGAATTGTAGATGATCTTATATTTATTTTAGTTATTATTGCAAATGGACTTGCAACTATAAGTCCAAGTATCGCCCAGTTAGTAGTATTTTTATATTTATTTAAAAGCCATTTCATCACTTTAGCTACTAAAAATATACCAAGTATAACCCCTATTCCAAATGGAATTAACACTAGTACATTAGAAAATAGCTCAGGAATATTAAAATCTTTCAATGAAACTATGCAAGAACTTATTGTAGACATTATATTATTATAATATCCAAGAGTCATAAGAACCATAGAACCACTAATACCTGGAACTATCATAGTAGCTGCAGCTATAAAACCAACTATAAGAAGAAGTACTGGATTCATGCTAGAGCTTCCCACTTTCATTCCTAACATCGAAAGTAGTGGTAATAGAATGACTATTCCTAACATAACAACAAAGGCTATTATATCTCTATCTTCAATCTTTTTATTTTCTACTTGTTTTATTATAAGTGGAAGTGAACCAAGAATAAAGCCAACAAATAGCATTGTAGATGGCACTTCATAATTTTCAAGCATATATGAAACTCCAAGTACAGAAAATACTATTCCAAGAAGTATACCAAGAAGTATATGCCAAATTTCTTTTATTACTTTTATAGGATGTTTTAAAAGTTCTGCAATAGCATTTATAATCTTTTCATATATTCCAATAGCCACAGCAATAGTACCACCACTAAGCCCTGGAATTACATTTGCTACTCCCATAACAGCACCTTTTAATACCTCTATTATCTTATTCAAAAATATCTTTCCCCCTTAATTTAAAAAACATTATATCATTATAATCATATTTTTTCAAGGAAAAATATATACTATAATATATAATGCTTTTATTATTACCTTAATAAATTTATTGAACTTGCTATTATATCTGCTACGTTTACGACAAGCTCATCTATATCTTTTGGAACGACTATCATGTTATAATCTTTTACACTAAGCACTTCTTTTATTTTCTCAATATCATAGCTATTTTCTAAATTTTCTAATAACTTTATATCTTTATTTTCTTCTTTTAATTTATCTAAAATAACATGAGTACATTCACTAAATATAGTAGAAGATTCTACAACAAGAGGTGCACCTATAGCAATTACTGGTATATTAATAATATTTTCCTTTATACCCATTCTTTCATTTCCAACTCCTGCTCCCGGAACTATTCCTCTATCTGTAATTTGAATTGTTTTCCCTAGCCTATCCATACTCTGTGATAATAGACTATCTACAACTATTAATACATCTGGATTTATTTTATTTGCCACACTTTCAACAATTTCAGAAGTTTCTATACCTGTTGTTCCTAAAACTCCTGGAGATATACTAGATATTTCTCTTGCTCCATTTTCTATAAATTCAGAAGCAAATTTTATAAGATGCCTTGTTATATCAAGTTTTGATGTAACAAGAGAACCTAGCGCATCCGGAGTTACTTTAGAATTACCAAGTCCTACAACCATTACTGATGATTCTTTCTTTTCTATAAGAGATAAAATAATTTCTTTCATTTTTTCAGATAATTTTTTTTTGTCACTTTCTTCTAAATAGTTCATATCTTTACATTCTATAGTTATATATCTCCCTATTTCTTTATCTATTACTTTACTCCCATTTTCATTTAGCACCTCAACTGTTACAATTGATGCAAATTCTAATGAGTCATCTTTACTTACACTTATACCATCTATTTCACTTAAATTATGTCTTTTTTTATACTCATCTACTCTTTCATCTGCCATATCAGTTTTAAAATTTAAATTTTTATTCATTATATCACCTAAAAATATTATGAATAAATACTCAAAAAATATGTAAAAAATGAAGTGTAAATTTTTATTTTACACTTCAACATAATATTATAATTTAATTAATTTTTCTTTTAAAATTTCTGGAAGTAAATTTATATTTTTAATTTCTTCTTTTGAAACATATACTATTTCATAACTTCCATACTTTTCAAAATCAGGGCTAGTAAATTCTTCACCTTTGCCTGTACCAATAGTTCCAGAAACAATTTCTGCTAAATAAAATTTTTCATGCTTATCTAATTTTTCGTTTTCATACTCTAAAAATAGACTATTAATTTTACACAGTGCACCAAGTTCTTCATATACTTCACGAATGCAAGCATCTTCAAAGCTTTCGCCATCTTCAAGATGTCCTCCCACTAAAGTATAATACTCATTATACTCTTCGTCTATTTTTTTTACCCTTTTTATAAATACATATTTATCTTCATATACTATCACAGCTCTAGCTGTATTTTTCATATAATTACCTACTCTATAACCATGTTAGGATTAAACTGTGTATCTACTTTTAATCCTTTATCCTCAGTATCGTTTGCGCCAGGTTTTAATATATCTAAATTAAGTGGAACTAATTTATACTTCTTAGTTGTTTCATCTTTTTCAAAAACATTAACAGTAGACATTAGATTTTCTTCTAACTGTTTTAAATCTGTAGTAAAGTACATATCCTTATCTTCTATTACATTTGTTATTTGTTTTATTACTCTAAACATCTCTGCTAAATGCTGAACATCTTCACCTACAAATAGTAGTTGCGGAATCTCAGAAAATCCAGCATCATTTTTTGAAAAGTTTTCAATAAAATCAGCATAAAGTTGTACCTTTGTTGCAAACATATTCTGCCAGTCATCATTTCTTCTTACTACTTCAACAACAAAATTTAGTTCGTTTGCTCCATCCTTTAATTTTACAAGTCCACCAGTTGGTTTAAATTTTACATTGAATTTTTTTGAATATAATAGTAAATTTGCTTCAACTTCTTTAAAAGCTGCTACTTTTTCCATATATGCTATTATAAGCTGATTACCTGCAAGTTTTCTTTTAAGCTCATATGCAGCTTTTATATTATCAGTTGGCTGCCAAGATGTAGTAATATTTCTTTGTTTTAGTATATATGTACCTAGTTTATCCATACCATATACTCTAAATGAAGATTTACCTGTTCCACTTTCAAAGTAATATCTTGCTAAAACTTTTGATTTTGTTAAATCTTCTAGTAATTTTGCTACTTTATCTTGCCTTTTTTCTGGTTCTATTTCCTCTAATCTTTTTCTTTTATTTAATATTTGAGTAACTTGTCTTGAAGTTACAAAAGTAAATTCATTTACAACTTCTAGAGATTTTATATGAAGTTCATTTATATAACCCATATCCACTTTAAATACTACTCGGTTTATTGATGCAAACTCTTCATATGCATCAAATAGATTATCTTCATTTTCTCTAACATCAACTGGTGACACTGCTGTTTTTACTTCTTCATCATTTATCATAAAATATCCTACGTAAATTTTATCATAAATTTAACGCCCTTCTAAGTC
>CAZXLZ010000047.1:0-9610 GCA_964642045.1 uncultured Clostridiaceae bacterium | reverse complement strand
TCTTTTATTTCAACTCTATCTATTTTACATCCCCATTTGTCTGTTGCTTCATCAAGAACTTCACGAAGCTGGATATTTATAGAATCTCTTGAACTAAATGTGCTATCAAGATCCATTTTACCAACAATATCTCTTATTGTTGTAATTGCTAGATATCCAATACCTTTTTGCATGTTTTCAATTTCATAAACAGCCTTAACAGGATCCATTATTTGATAGAAAACAACAGTATCAATTGTTATTGTAACGTTATCTTTTGTTATAACTCCTTGTGGTGGAACATCCATAGTTTGTTGTTTTAAGCTAACAACAGCTCTAACTTTGTCTACAAATGGTACTATAATATTAAGACCAGCTGTAGCAGTTTTATAGTATTTACCAAATCTTTCGATGATATATACTTCTGCTTGTTTTACTACTTTTATAGAGAATAAAAGTACGATTGCAACAAGCACTAATAAAATTATAAAAAATGGTATCATAAAAATTCTCCTCCCTTTTTTATTAAACCTTTTCAACAATTAGTTTTACGCCATCAACGCCAACTACTTTTATAACTAAATCTTGTGATATTTTATCGCCTGTACTACTAATAGCAGTCCAAATTTCTCCGTCTACTTTTACTTGACCTTTTCTATTTAAGTTATCAATTTCTTTTATAACAAGTCCTTCCTTACCAATTACATTATCTATATTTGTATTTACATTGCTAGATTTGAATAATTTTTTAGTAAGAGGTTTTGTAAATACAATAAGTAGAATACTTAAAATAGAGAAAACTATTATTTGTACTTGAGTCGGTAGCCCAATTATTGCAAGTAGTGTAGAAATGAATGCAGCTACACCAGGCCAAAACATCATAAATGATACTGTAAATATTTCTAGTATAAAGAAAATGCCACTTAAAATTAGCCAAATTATCCAAGCCTCCATATAAAATCCCCCTTTCTTTATACATATATATATTTCACTGTAACTATTATACTATATTATTTGTTTAAAATCAAAGAAAAAGTTAAATTTATGTAAAATTGCATAAAAATTTTTTTATCTTGAAAAAAATATATGTTGTGATATAATGTTAAAAAGTTTGATATAGTAATTAATTTTAAGCTAATAGAATAAAATATTTAGTGATATTGCTTTAACATAAATGAAATATATGGAATATTATGTAATTGACAATTAAAATATTTTGTGCTATAATATCCCAGTATCAAATTTAAGGAAGGTGCAATAAATAGTTATGGAAAAGAAAGGTGTGCTGAGCACGCTACGTTTTATATTTTCTGCAACATTTTTATTAGTTTTGATATTTGCAGCGGTGGTAATTACTGTTTTAAATAAATATAGACCAACATATGAAGTTAGAATAAAAGATGAATTTGTGGGCTATTTTAGTGATGATGAAGAATTTGAAGATGTATATAACACTTTAATTATAGATAAGATGAATGTGGCATCTGACGCTAAGGTATATTTAGAAGAAGAACCAGTTTTTGAAAAATGTTATATAAAAGATTCTTTAATAGCATCACAGGATGTATATGCAAGTTTAAATGGGTATATAAAAACAGAATATACTATATATAAGGTTAAAATCGATGATGAGGAGAAAATGACTTTCCAAAACAAAGATGATGCCACGTATAGAATTGCTGAGCTTGCAGAGGAAGTTCCTGATGTTAAGACATCTATAGTTGAAGAAAAAGTATCAGAAATAGGAGATCTTACTTCTGGTGAGACTGCAACTAGTATAGTTGATGATGTAATAGAAAAAAATAAACCAGTTGAAGTGCCAAAAGTTTCATATGATTATACATCTAATACAACAAATAAAACTGTATCTGTTGATGTAGCAGCAGCTGCTGCAGCTCAAGGTGGAGTTTGGCCAACTACAGCAACTTATATATCTTCACCATTTGGTTACAGATGGGGATCACTACATACTGGAATGGATATAGCAGGTAGAGGAGGAGATCCAATATATGCATATAAATCTGGTTTGGTTACATTCTCAGGTTGGGGTGGTGCATATGGTTACATGCTTAAAGTAGACCATGGCAATGGAGTAGCAACTTGGTATGCTCACTGTAGTGCTCTTTATGTTAAAGCAGGTGATACAGTTACTATGGGGCAAACTATTGCAGCAGAAGGAACAACAGGTAACTCTACTGGTAACCACTTACACTTTGAGATAAGAATAAATGGTGTTGCTGTTGACCCATATCCATATTTTAGGTAATAACAAGAAATTGTTTTACATATATTACCTTTTACTCAGAAATAAATGTTCCTCGCATTATTTCTTGGTTTAAGGCGTAGTTTAGAAAAAGGAGGAAAGAAAAATGACTAAAGAAAGAAAGGCAGAGATACTTACTACTTATGCAAAGAAAAAACATGATACTGGAAGTGCAGAAGTACAAATAGCACTACTTACAGAAAGAATTACTGAACTTACTGAACATCTAAAAGTTCATAAGAAAGATAATCATTCTAGACGTGGGCTATTTATGATGGTAAGTAAAAGAAGAAAACTTTTAGATTATCTTCAAGACAGAGATATCGAAAGATACAGAGATATCATTGCAAAACTTGGAATAAGAAAGTAAAAAAATGGTATGGTGCAAAAAAGCATCATACCATTTTTTGTTAATAATTATACATAACTACTGTTTCTTTGATTCTAAATTTGCAAGTGAAGTAAAAAGTAATGTAGAAGCAACTATGCCTGCAATCATTGGTGGATATATACTCATTGTACCATATGCACTAATAAGGGATAATATCATAAATATACAACTGCATATAATAGCTGTAACTATGAATATATTTTGCCTCATAAGTTTCCGGTTTTTTCGAATATCACCTATAAATGAATATGTGGATGCAATTGCGAGCCAAATTATAGGTGCCAAGCTAAAGTCATTTAGCTGTAATCTTAATAAGTGGCATATAGTTAGAGAAAGTAAAATTGAAACTGTAGTGAAAATACCAAGATAAATAATAATCTTTTTCATTTTTAATCTCCTTTAATTATTAATTAATTTAAAATTCTTAATTTAATCATATATATTATATCAAAATTAACATAAAAAGTCAATAGCGTTTGAGCTTTGTTTATATAATTAATGTATTATAAAAAATAATAAATAATTTTCCAAGTTTTATTATTATTACACTTTTAATTTATACATATTTATGATATAATCACTGCTAGGTGATTTTTTATGAATATTACTAGGGCAAAAGGAACAAGAGATATATTTTATGATGAGATGGATAATTTCTCAAAAATCGAAGAAGAGATAAGAAAAGTATGCATGCTTCATAATATAAATGAGATAAGAGTGCCTGTATTTGAGCAGGCTGAACTTTTTGCAAGAGGAGTCGGAGATGGTACAGATATAGTTACAAAAGAAATGTATACTTTTGAAGATAGAGGCGGAAGATCTATGACTTTAAGACCAGAATTTACAGCAGGTGTTGTTAGAGCATATTTAGAAAATGGTTTTGCATCTAAAGCTTCACCAGTTAAGCTTTGGTATAATGGTACAGCGTATAGATATGAGAAGATGCAAAAAGGAAGATATAGAGAATTTAGACAGTTTGGAGTAGAGATTTTTGGAGCTAGTTCATATAGGGCAGAGATAGAAGCAATAGTCATAGCAAAAGAAGTCTTAGAGAGTATAGGACTTATGAATAAACTGAAGCTTAAAATAAACTCTATAGGATGCACAGAGTGTAGAAAAAAATATACAGAAAAGTTAAGAGAATATCTAAAGGATAAAATAGATGGCATGTGCACAGATTGCAAGAATAGATACGAAAAAAATATAATGAGAATTATTGATTGTAAAGAAGACTTAGAAATAAAGAAAAGCATGCCAATGATAACTGATAATCTATGTGAAGAGTGCAAGAATGATTTTGAAAATGTAAAATCTATGCTAGATAGTCTTAACATAGATTATGAGATAGATAAAACAATAGTTAGAGGACTAGATTATTATAACAAAACTGTATTTGAGTTTGTATCTAAAGATTTAGATTTAGCAGTAGGTGGTGGAGGAAGATACGACACATTAGTAGAAACGCTAGGTGGAACACCTACTAATGCAGTTGGCTTTGCTTTAGGACTAGATAGAATAGAAATGCTTGTTAAGGATTTAAATAAAAGTTATAAAAAATACGTAGACATGTATTTTGTAGTAACAGATGATGAGGCTTTTAAAGTCGCATATAACCTTGGAGAGAAGCTTAGAAAATTAGATATTATAACAGATATAGACATTTTAGATAGAAGCTTTAATGCACAGCTTAAATATGCATCAAAGATAAATGCCAAAAATATTGGTATAATTGGAGAAAATGAATTGAAAGCTGGAATTATTACAGTGAAAAATATGGAAAACTCATCTCAAGTAACAGCAGATTTAGATGCAAAAGTTATAAAAGATGTAATCAAGTTATTAAATAAAAAAGGAGAATAATATATGAGTAGTTATAGAACACATACATGTAATGAGATTAGATTAGAAGATATTGGAAAAGAAGTTAAACTATCAGGTTTTGTTAAAACAATAAGAGATTTAGGTGGCTGTGTATTCATAGATTTAAGAGACCATTATGGTGTAACTCAGCTTAGAGCTGAAAAAGAAGATATTTTAGAAGTTATAAAAAATATAAATATAGAATCGACAATAACAGTTACAGGAAAGGTATTAAAAAGACCTGTAGAAAATGTAAATCCTAAAATTGAAACTGGCGATGTTGAAGTAGATATAGAAAATATTGAAATATTAAATAATGTATCTATGCCACTTCCTTTTGAAATAGAAAAAAGTGAAGATGTAAGGGAAGATTTAAGACTTGAATATAGATTCTTAGACTTAAGAAATGAAACAATACATAAAAAGATGGTATTTAGAGCAGAAGTTTTAAAACTTATTAGAGATAAAATGAATGAGATGGGCTTTATAGAGATTCAAACTCCTATACTTACTTCATCTTCTCCAGAAGGAGCAAGAGATTACTTAATACCATCAAGACTACATCAAGGAGAGTTTTATGCACCTCCTCAAGCACCACAGCAATTTAAACAGCTACTTATGATATCAGGTTTTGATAAATACTATCAAATAGCTCCATGCTTTAGAGATGAAGATCCAAGAGCTGATAGATCACCAGGTGAATTTTATCAATTAGATTTTGAAATGTCATTTGCAGGCCAGGAAGAAGTTTTAGAAGTCCTAGAAAATATAACAAAATACACATTTACGAAACTTGGAACAGCTAAAGTTTTAGATGAAGAGTTTGTTAAAATTCCATACAAAGAAGCTATTGAAAAGTATGGTTCAGATAAACCAGATCTTAGAAATCCACTTGTTTTAACAGATGTAACAGAGTGTTTTGAAGGCTCAGGATTTAGAGTATTTGAAAATAAAACAGTAAAATGTATAGCTATAGACTCTTCAAGTGTTACAAGAAAATTCTTTGATGAAATGACTTCTTATGCAAAAGATGAACTTGGTATGGCAGGTCTTGCTTGGATAAGAATAAATGAAGATGGAACGCTTGTTGGACCAATAGCTAAATATTTGTCAGATGAAATGATAGCTAAGATGAAAGAAAAAACAGGAGCAAAAGAAGGTTATGGACTATTCTTTGTTGCAGATAAATATGAGAAGGCTTGCAAAGATGCAGGTGATATAAGAAATGAGCTTGGAAGAAGACTTGATTTAATAGATAAAAGTATATACAAATTCTGCTTTATAGTTGATTTCCCATTTTATGAACTTTCAGATGAAGGAAAAATAGACTTTGGACATAATCCATTCTCTATGCCAAAAGGAGGTCTTAAGGCTCTAGAAGAAAAAAATCCGCTTGAAATACTTGCCTATCAATATGATATGGTATGTAATGGCTATGAGCTTGCATCTGGTGCAGTTAGAAATCATGATACAAATGTAATGAAAAAAGCATTTGAGATTGCTGGATACTCTGAAGAAACAGTTGCAAGTAAATTTGGAGCATTATATAATGCATTTAAGTTTGGAGCACCACCTCATGCAGGTGCAGCTCCTGGAATAGATAGAATGATAATGTTACTACTTGGAGAAACTAATATAAGGGAAGTAATAGCATTCCCAAAAAACAGCAAAGCAAGAGATCTTTTAATGCAAGCTCCAAACTTTGTTACAGAAGAGCAGCTTAGAGATGTACATATAAAATTAAGATAAAAGGATTGATATATAATGAAAATAGGGGTGCTAGGAATTGGTGCATATGGTATAGCTTTAACTAAGGTACTGCACAAAGCAAATAATAAAATTGTAATGTGGTCTAAATTTAAGGAAGAAGCTGATATGGTTCAAACTTCAAGAGAAAATAAAAATGTACTTCCGGGTGTAAAAATAGAAGAAGAAATAGAGATAACTACTAACTTAAAAGAAGCAGTAGATAAGGCTGATATTATTGTTATGGCAGTGCCAATGATGGCTATAAGAAGCGTATGCAAAGAGCTAAAAGAATATGTAAATAGTAAGCAGATAATATGTATTGTAAGTAAAGGAATAGAAAAAGATACTAAGCTTTATCCATCTGAAGTAATAGCTGAAGAAATTCCAAATTTTGATAGAGTATGTATGATTTCGGGACCATCCTTTGCAGAGGAACTTGCAAACTATGCAGAAACTGGTATTACTATTGCATCTAAATGCGAAGATGTAATACTTACTATAAAAGAAGCTTTTACCTGTGATAATTTATGCTTTGATGTAACTGATGATATTTTAGGTGTACAAATCTCTGCTACAATAAAAAATATATATGCAATTTTACTTGGTATACTTTCAGGACTTGGAATGTCTGAGTCTACTAAGGCAAGTGTGCTAGCAATTGTTATTAATGATTCAAGGGAAATACTTGAAATTTTAGGTGGAAGTAGAAAGACAGCATATATGTATGCAGGTCTTGGAGATCTCCTTCTTACAACAATGAGCAACAAAAGTAGAAATTTTACTCTTGGTGTAAATATAGGTAAGGGCATGACTACTGATGAGGCTTTAGAGCACATGTCAGCTAAAACTGTAGAAGGACTTCATTCTTTAGAGTCAATATGTAGTCTTTTAAAAAGTAAAGAAAAACATGTTAAATCTATAGAATTAATGGAAGACATTATATATAACTCTGTGAGCGTAAATAACATATTAAAGAAAATATCTTAAGGTGTAAAATATGATAAAAGTAGATAAAGAAAAAATACAAGCTATAAAAAAAGAAGCTAATCAAAATTTTGTTCCTATCTTAAGAGATGATACAATGAAAATTATAGAGCAAAATTTGGATAGAATAAAACCAAAAAGAATTCTTGAGGTAGGCACTGCTGTTGGATACTCCTCTATAGTATTTGCATGCCATTTAGAAGAAGACTCTAAGATTGATACAATAGAAAGAAATGAAAAAAGATTTTTGAAGGCTACTGAAAATATTAAAAGCACAGGACTTAATAATGTTATAAACATAATTTTCGGTGATGCAAATGAGGTTATGAAAAATATAGCTGAAGATAACATTTATGATGTTATATTTATAGATGCAGCTAAAGGGCAGTACCTAAATTTTTTAAATGAAGCAAGAAGACTTATAAAAGATGGTGGCTATATTATAGCTGATAACGTACTTTTTCATGGGCTTGTCAAAAGTGACTATAACGAGCATAGAAATAGAACTGCTGTAACAAGACTAAGACAGTTTCTTAAGATAATTGAAGAAGATAATATGTTTGACTCTAAAATTTATGATATAGATGATGGTCTAGCTATAATAAAAGTAAATAAAAAGTGAATATTAAAATTTATTACATTAATATAACAGAGAATTTATCAATAAAATAAAATTATATAAAACTCAAGTGATTTTTTTTATGTTGCTTGAGTTTTTTTGATTTTTGGAATATACTGTATTTGTTATATTAGATAAGTATATATGAATTGTACATATATAGTTATTTGATTTAAAAAAATACAGGAGAGATATATGAATAATAAAAAAGGAATAAGTTTGATAACACTAGTTGTAACAATAATCATAATCATAATTTTGGCCGGAGTAATAATAATTAGTTTAGTAAAAAGTAACCCAATAAATAGCGCAACCGTGGCTAAAGTAATGAATGATTATGATACTTTTTGTTCAGATTTAGCACTTTATGAATCAAAAGCAGTTATAAAAAATAATGAATTAGATATAAAAACAATAAATACACCACCATATGATATAGAAGTCATTATTTCAAGTATGAAAAATGAGAAATTTCACTCAGTATATTATAGAGATATATTTACTGTATATAAAGGTGAGCTAGTACTTAGAATAGATAAAGAAATAGATGAAGACGAAAGTATAAAAAATAAAGAAAAGACAAAGAAAGTAAGAGATGAAGTAGAAGAAATATTAGGCTTAAAAAGAAGAGATGATGAAGAAACATTAGAAGGGCTAGATAATGTAGCAATTTCTCTATACTATAGTGACGGAACAGAACTTGAGACAAGTAGATATACAAATGAAAATATAACAGCAGTAATTTCGGCAAAAAATATAACATCAGGGTATCATTTAGAATATTATGATTCTAATGTGGATAAGTGGATAGAACTTACAGAAGAAGAAAATAATGTAACAATACCAAATAATTGCTATATAATAGCAAGAATAATAAATAAAGATGGAGATGAAAAAGGAAGAACAGAAACATATACAATAAATGTAATAGACAAAATTGATCCAGTAAATGTAAAAGTAATTAAAGAAGAAAGAACAGAAACAGGATTTAAAGTAAATATATCAGCAGAAGATATAGAAGAAGATGGATACGTGGCATCAGGTATAAAAGAATATGATGTATATATACTAAAAGATGGAGAAGAGTATCAAAAGGAAACAATAACAGGTGGTACATATACATTAGATGGAATAGATATGCTATCTAGTTATGAAGCATATGTAGTTGCAAGAGATAATGCATTAAATGAAACAAAATCAGATATAGAGCTACTTAAATTTTCATCAAGAGAGCCAAGTATATCAGTAAATAAAAAGGATGAGACAGAAGATGAAGTAGTAGTAAAAATAGGAATAGATGAGCTTCCAGATGGAGCTAACTTAGAGTATAGTACAGATGGTGGAAATACATATACAAAAGTAGATGGAAATGAAACAGAAATAACAGTAACAGAAAATACAACTATAAAGACAAAAGTAACAAAAGATGATGAAGATATTATATTAGGAAAAGATAAAGTAATAAGTAATATAAATAAAGTTGATACAAGGGAAGCAAGACTAACAAATCCAAAAAGTACAACACATTCTATAACATTAAAAGCAACAGCTAAAAATATTTACCCATCGAGTTATGAATTTCATATAGGTGACAAGGTAATACTAGAAAAATCAATAGAAACATCAAAAGAAATATTAGTAGAAGGCTTGGAGTCAGGAACAGATTATGCGTGTTATGTAATAATAAAAGATGCATCAGGAAGTAAAACAACGTCAGAGATTATTACAGCATCTACAAAAAATGCAACATATAAAATAACATATT